>JAKBBK010000101.1 GCA_021808525.1 Pseudomonadota bacterium | reverse complement strand
CCAGCTCCAGCGTGCGCCCCAGGCCGTGCAGGGCCGTGGCCTCGTCGATGTGCAGGTCCAGGCGCCCCAGCAATTCCACGAAGGCGCGGGCACGCGCCGCGCTGACCACGCCGTCGCTCTCCGCGCGGGCCACGAGATTGGCGGTGTCCAGGGTCCAGGACGCCGGCACCCAGGCGCTGACCAGGCCCAGCTCGTCGAGCACCGATTCGGCATAGGAAATCCCCGCCGGCCGGCTTTGCGGCAGCAGCCACAACGCGGACACCGAGTGGTCGACGACCAGACTCACGGCTGACCTTCACGCAGGAGGTCCGCCGAGCCCAGCACCGTCTCTCGAAGCTCGGGCGCGAAGCCACCCGGCAGGCCCGCGGACGCTCCCCCTGCGTCCAACATGAAGCGCCGCATGCTCTCGGCCGCCTGCCTGCGGTCCTTGCCCAGCGCGGCGCGCGGCGGCACCAGCTCGGCGATGGCTCGCCCGCGCAGGGTGATGACGTACTGCTTGCCGGCGCTCACACCCCGCAGCAGTTCGGCCAGCCGGGTCTTGGCTTCATAGGAGCCGATTTCAGTCAGCATGGATTCCATCCCCCCTCGAACAACCAACCCGCGCGACGACCATGAACCCTGAAACAACCGACCAGATGATCGACCAGTCGAATCAGGATATTACAGGGTGGGGTTTCAAACATCGTAAGCCTGGCCCCGACATTCTGGCTGCGAGTTTGTGTTTTTATGTAACAACTGTATTTTCATGCGATGGTAACAGACGGAAATCGCACGGAATGGATCACCTGGATCCATTATCTGACAAATCCTCTCCTACCCCCGCTGGATTGTCGTGACCAGCCTCAATTTCACTGACGATCCGGCCCCCTTCGCCCCCTGTGCATGCACCCGCGCCACGCCTGCGAATGCCCTGCGAATGTTCCGCGCAGGGCCCGCGCATGACCCTCGAGGCGGTTTTTGTCCTTCTTTGTCTTTCGTCACGCGTTTTCAAGACATTCATCCCTTCGCACCGGCTCTGCGCACAGGTCCATCTCCAGATCTTCCCGAATGACAGGACCCTCGCGCGTGTTATGTCATCCATGGTTTTGTCTTATTTCTTTGTTAAATTCCTTGCCGCCATCAATCATGTGTTTCCGGCGCGCGCGTGCGCAGGGCCCGGGGCGTTTCCGCAAATGCCCCTCAGGCGAGCCGCGCTGCGCCGGCGAATATCTCCTTCCTGCGACGTAGAGCACCTTGGCCAGCACTGCCACCCCCCTCCCGGTCGCCATCGTCGGCATGGCCATGCGCCTGCCGGGCGACCTGCGGCACGAACACGAACTCTGGCAGGCCCTGCTGGCCGGCCGCGACCTGGTCAGCCAGATCGACCCCGCCCGCTGGGCCACCGACACCCTCCAGCACCCCAGCCGCGGCGAACCCGGGCGCAGCATCACCTTCGCCGCCGGCGTGCTCAGCGGCATCGACCAGTTCGACGCCGGCTTTTTCGGCATCTCCCCGCGCGAGGCCCAGCTCCTGGACCCGCAGCAGCGCCTGCTGCTGGAGCTGAGCTGGGAAGCCCTGGAAGACGCCGGCCTGCCCCCCTCCCGGCTGGCCGGCAGCGACTGCGCGGTGTACCTGGGCATCTCCGGGCTGGACTACGGCATGCGCGTGCTCGACGACCTGTCGGTGATGGGCGCGCACAGCATGACCGGCAACACCATGAGCGTGGCGGCCAACCGCCTGTCCTACGTGTTCGACCTGCACGGCCCCAGCGTGGCCGTGGACACCGCCTGCTCCTCCTCCCTGGTGGCCCTGCACCACGCCTGCGCAGCGCTGCAGCGCGGCGAGGCCGGCGCGGCCCTGGTGGGCGGGGTCAACGTGCTGCTGCACCCCTACCCCTTCGTCGGCTTCACCAAGGCCTCCATGCTGTCGGCGCAGGGCCGCTGCCGCCCCTTCTCCGAAGGCGCCGACGGCTATGTGCGCGCCGAGGGCGCGGCCATGCTGCTGCTCAAGCCCCTGGAGCAGGCCCTGCGCGACGGCGACCGCATCCACGGCGTGGTGCGCGCCAGCGGGGTCAACACCGACGGCGCCCGCAAGAGCGGCCTGACCATCCCCAGCGGCCAGGCCCAGGCCGAACTCATGCGCCGGGTGCTGGCCCAGGCCGCGCTGCAGCCGACCGAGGTGGACTACCTCGAAGCCCACGGCACCGGCACCCGCATCGGCGACCCCATCGAGGCCTCGGCCATCTCCGCCGCCTACGCGCGGGCGCGCGAGGGCGCGCTGCCCATCGGCTCCATCAAGAGCAACCTGGGCCACCTGGAGCCCGCCTCCGGCATGGCCGGCCTGCTCAAGGCCCTGCTGGTGCTCAAGCACGGCGTGGTGCCGCCCACCCTGGTGCCCGGCGCGCTCAACCCCGACATCGACTTCCAGGCCCTGGGTCTGCAGGTGGTGCGCGAGCCGCAGGCGCTGCCCCGCGGCGGCCGCCCGCTGCGAGCCGGCGTGAACTCCTTCGGCTTCGGCGGGGTCAACGCCCACGTGGTACTGGAACAGGCCCCGCTGCGCCCGCACCCGGCGCCCGCCCCCACCCTTGCACCCGCACCCGCACCCGCATCCGTCCCCGCGCCCGCCCCCGAGCCCGCCGCTCCCCTGCCGCTGCTGCTCAGCGCCCACGACGAGGCCGCGCTGCGTCAACTGGCGGGGCACTACGCCGCGCTGCTGCGGCAGCACGAGCCGGCGGCCGTCGCCCAGGCCGCCTGGCATGGGCGCGAACGCCTGCCCGAAGGCCTGCTGCTGCCCCAGCCCGGCGACGCCGCCGCCGCCCAGGCCCTGCAGCGCTTCGCCGACGGCGGCCCCGCCGCCCCCGAGCTGCTGCGCGAACGACGGCTCGGCGACCCCGGCACCGCCGCGCCGCTGGCCTGGATCTACAGCGGCAACGGCGCGCAATGGGTGGGCATGGGCCGACGCCTGCGCGCCGCCAGCCCCCTGTTCGACGCCGCGCTGCGCCAGGCCGCCGATGGCATCGCCGCCTGCGGCGGCCCCGACGTGCTGGCCGCGCTCGACGCCCCCGGCGCCCAGACCTTCGACGACACCGCCGTGGCCCAGCCCGCGCTGTTCGCACTGCAGGTGGCCGCCACCGAATGGCTGCGCGCCAGCGGCCTGCGTGCCGAGGCCGCCATGGGCCACAGCGTCGGAGAAATCGCCGCCGCCTGGTCCATGGGCATGCTCGACCTGCCCGGCGCCTGCCGGGTCATCGTGGCGCGCAGCGCCGCGCAGGCCACCACCCGCGGCAGCGGGCGCATGGCCGCGGTCGGCCTGGGCGCCGAAGCCATGGCCCAACGCATCGCCGCGCTGGGCCTGGGCGATGCCGTGGAAGTCGCCGCCGACAACGGCCCCGCCCACTGCACCGTCAGCGGCTCGCCCGCCGCGCTGCGCAGCCTGCACGAAGCCCTGCGCGGCCAGCCCCTGAGCTGGCAGGACCTCGACCTCGACTACGCCTTCCACAGCCGTGCCATGGACGCGCTGCGCCAGCCCCTGCTGGGCAGCCTTGGCGAACTGCGGCCCCAGGCCGGCCACGGCCGCATGTACTCCAGCGTCACCGGCGGCGTGCTCGCCGGCCCCGAGCTGGATGCCGACTACTGGTGGCGCAACGTGCGCGCCTGCGTGCGCTTCGGGCCTGCGCTGCGCGCCATGGCCGCCGACGGCCTGCGCCTGTTCCTGGAAATCGGCCCCCACGCCATCCTGCAGCGCTACCTGCGCGAGGGCCTGCAGGCCGCGGGCACGCCGGGCCGGGCCCTGGCCATCGCGCCGCGCCGCGAAGACACCCTGGAGCGCCTGCAGGAGGCCGCCCGGCGCGCCCTGCTGCTGGGTGCCCGGGTGGACGCCGGCGCCGCGCCCGCCCGCCACCAGACCCCGCCCCTGCCCGCCTACCCCTGGCAGCGCCAGCGCCACTGGTTCGAGCCCAGCGCCGAGGCCTACCGCCTGCTGGAGCGCCGCGCCGTGCACCCGCTGCTGGGCGCGCGCCTGCACGAGCACCCTGCCGCATGGGAGCAGCATGTCGACCCCCGCCAGCAGGCCTGGCTGGCCGATCACAAGGTCGGCGCGGCCATCGTGCTGCCCGCCGCCGCCTACGTGGAAATGGCCCTCGCCGCCTCGCGCGAATGCTTCGCCGACGCCGCCGGCCACACCCTGGAAGGCCTGGACATCGTCTCCCCCGTGGTGTTCGACGGGGAGCACGCGCGCACCCTGCGCCTGGTGTTCCACCCGCAGGACCTGCGGTTTCACATCGAGGGGCGCCAGCGCCTGAGCAGCGACGCCTGGACCCTGCACGCCCAGGGCCGCCTGCGCGGCCCCGCCCCTGCCGGCGAAAGCCGCCAGCCCCTGCTGGCCCTGGAGCCCGCGCGCAGCCGCGTGCCGGCCGAGGCCCACTACAAACTCTGCGAGCGCCTGGGCCTCGACTACGGCCCCGCCTTCCGCGGCATCGGGCATATCGACGTGGCCGCGCGCTCGCTGCACGCCCAGCTGGGCTTCGACGCCGCCGCCCAGGCCGCCCAGGCCGGCTGGATGCTGGCGCCGCAACTGCTCGACCAGGCCTTCCAGTCGGTGCTCGGCTGGCTGGGCGTGCTGCGCGAGTCCCAGCCCCACGCCGACCGGCTCGGTTTCCTGCCGGTGGGCATCGGCCGGCTCGACCT
Source organism: Pseudomonadota bacterium (assembly GCA_021808525.1). Taxonomy (GTDB): domain Bacteria; phylum Pseudomonadota; class Gammaproteobacteria; order Burkholderiales; family Burkholderiaceae_C; genus Thiomonas_A. The sequence goes on along the minus strand of JAKBBK010000101.1, from coordinate 2,042 downwards.
GTGGCTGCCCGACGGCCCCGCGCCCGCCCCCGTCACCCAGCTGCGCGCGCGCCTGGTGCGCACCAGCCCGCGCTCGGTGCTGGTGGACTTCGAGCTGCTCGACGCCAGCCAGCGCGTGCTCGCCCGCCTGCGAGACTGCCGGTTCCGCGCCGCCGCGCTCGTGGCCCAGGACCACGCCATCGGCGCCTGGGCCACCCAGGCCAGCCTGCGCCCCCTGGCCTGCACGCCGCCCGGCCCGCCGCTGGCCTGCCTGCAGACCCTGCTGCAACGCATGGCCGCGCAGACCCCCGACCCCGAACAACAGGCCCAGCGCACGCGCTACCTCGACGAGGCCGCACCACTGCTCGAGCTGCTGCCCCTGGCCTACGCCCGCGACGCCCTGCGCCCATGCGCAGGCGCGCCCATCCCCGAGCAGGAACTGCAGCAATGGCAGGCGCGCCACCCGCTGCTGCACTGGCTGCTGCAACTGCTGCGCGAGGAAGGCCTGCTGCTGCAGACCCCAGGCGGCTGGCAGTTGCACGACGACCCGCAACTGCCGCCCGCCGCCGACATCTGGCGCGCCGCGCTGGCCTCCTGCCCCCAGGCCGCGCCCGAGCTGCTGCAGGCCGGGCGCACCGGCGAGGCGCTGCCCGGCTGGCTCGCCGGCGAGACCGCGCCGGCCGTCGGCGCCGACGGCGGCGCACTGCTGCGCAGCCCCGCCTACGCCAGCACCGACCACGACATGCTGCGCGCGCTGGCCGCCCTCGCCGGCCACTGGCCCGCCGGCCGGCGCCTGCGCGTGCTGGAGCTGTACTGCGGCGGCGACAGCCTGTTCCCCGAGGCCCGGCTGCAGCTCGACACCCTGTGCCTGCCCCAGCCGCAGGACGTGGACTGGGTGGCCGCCTGCGCCGACCCCGAAGCCCTGGCCGGCCTGCAGGCCCTGCAGGCCGAGGACCCCCGCCTGCGCGCCGTCGCCCTCGACACCCCGCTGCTGCAGCCCGAGCTCCCCGAAGACGAAGGCGCCTTCGACCTCGTGTTGCTGCGCCACCTGCTGCACCGCGCGGAGCAGCCGCGCCAGGCACTGCACGCGCTGAGCCGGCGCATGCGCGCCGACGCCTGGCTGCTGCTGGGCGAGCGCCGCCCCGACCATGCCGCCCAGTTCACGCTGGGCCTGGACCCCGCCTGGTGGCAAGCCACCGACACCGCGCCGCAGCCCAGCCTGCGCAGCCCGGGCACCTGGAGCCGCTGGTTGCAGGAACAGGGCTGGAGCGAGGTGCAGGCCCTGCAGGGCCCCGCCCCGGGCGACCCCGAGGAAGTCTCCACCGCCAGCCTGCTGGGCAGTTTCACGGTGCTGGCGCGGCCGCCGCGCGACGCTGGCGCCAACACGGCGGCCACGACTACCGCGACCACCCCGACCACCGCCACTACCGACGCAACCACCGCAACCACCGCTACCGCCGCTACCGCCGCCGCCACCATCTCCACCCCCCCGGGCGCATCGGCGGCCGCCGAGCCCGCCGCCCCGGCAGCCGGCGCCACCGCCGCCACGGCCTGGTGCCTGCAACTGCTGCATCCCGGCTGGCGCGACACCGCCGAGGCGCTGGCCCAGGCGCTGCGCCGCGCCGGCCACGCCGTGCAGGTGCATTCCCCCGAGGCCGGCGAAGCCGCCGCCCCGCAGCTCCTGCAAGCCCCGCGCCATGTGCTGTTCGTGGGCACCGACAGCCCCGCGGCCGGCGCCGCCGAGGTGGCCCGCCAGGCCGAGGCGCTGCGCCGCGCCCTGCTCGCCCTGGCCGCCGCCCCCGAGGGACGCCAGGCCTGGGTGGTGGGCCGCGGCGGCAGCCTGATCGACGACACCCCCGCCGACGCCGGCTCCCCCGCCACCGCCGCGCTGTGGGGCCTGGCCCGCGTGGCCGCCAACGAATGCCACCCGCTGCGCCTGCACCTGGTGGACCTGGTGGACAGGGTGGACCCGGCGACCTCCGGCGACGAGGTCCAGGCCCAGGCCGAACGCCTGCTGGACGAAGTCCTGCACGGCGACGGCGAGGAGGAAGTGCGCCTGCGCC
>JAKBBK010000033.1:6422-32041 GCA_021808525.1 Pseudomonadota bacterium | reverse complement strand
ATGTCCTGGATTGGAGCGGGGACGCCTACGCTAAACTCGTGCGGGTGGAACTGCTGCACAAGCTGCGGGACGAAGTCCGCTACGACGGCCTGCAAGCCCTCACCGCCGCGATCGCCGCCGACGTGCGGGCCGCGCGCGCGTGGTTCGCCTGCCCGCCCGCCGACTCCCCCTGAACCCAGGCGTCGCCCAGGGCGCTCGGGCGAGGGCCTGCCCGACGCCGCGGGCACGCCTGCGCCGCCCGCCCAGACACCCAGCCCGGCCCACCCCGAAGCCCCGGAAAACGCCCGCGCCAACACGGCGCAACCGCATGCCATGACCCATCCCGAAGCGCCCGCCAAGCCCGACTACCGCTCCACGCTGAATCTTCCCGACACCCGTTTCCCGATGCGTGGCGACCTGCCCCGGCGCGAACCCGGCTGGGTGCAGCGCTGGCAGGACGAAGGCGTGTACCAGCGCCTGCGCGCGGCCCGCGCGGGGCGCCCTCGCTTCGTGTTGCACGACGGCCCTCCCTATGCCAACGGCCAGATCCACATCGGCCACGCCGTCAACAAGATCCTCAAGGACATGATCGTCAAGGCCCGCCAGCTGGAGGGCTACGACGCCGTCTACGTGCCCGGCTGGGACTGCCACGGCCTGCCCATCGAGAACCAGATCGAGAAGCTCTACGGTCGCAAGCTCGGACGCGACGAGATCCAGGCGCGCAGTCGCGCCTACGCGACCGAGCAGATCGCCGGACAGATGGCCGATTTCAAGCGCCTGGGCGTGCTGGGCGACTGGGAGCACCCCTACCGCACCATGGACTTCGGCAACGAGGCCGACGAGATCCGCGCCCTCAAGCGCGTGGTCGAGCGCGGCTTCGTGTACCGCGGGCTCAAGCCGGTGCACTGGTGTTTCGACTGCCATTCCTCGCTGGCCGAGTTCGAGATCGAATACGCCGACAAGACCTCCCACACCCTGGACGTCGCCTTCCCCAGCGAGGAGCCCGAGCGCCTGGCGGCGGCCTTCGGGCTGTCCGCCCTGCCGGCACCGGCCTTCGCGGTGATCTGGACCACCACGGCGTGGACCCTTCCGGCCAACCAGGCCCTGAACCTCAACCCCGAGCTCGACTACAGCCTGGTGCATACGCCGCGCGGCGTGCTGCTGCTGGCCGCGGCGCGGGTCGAGGCCTGCCTGAAGCGCTACGGACTCGAAGGCAGCGTGCTGGCCACGGTGCGCGGCGAGGCGCTCGGAGGCCTGCGTTTTCGCCATCCGCTGGCGGCGCGGCACCCCGGCTATGACCGCAGCAGCCCCGTGTACCTGGCCGAATACGCCACCGCGGACGACGGCACCGGCATCGTGCACTCCTCGCCCGCCTACGGGGTGGAGGATTTCAACTCCTGCATCGCGCATGGCATGCGCATCGAGGACGTGCTCAACCCCGTGCAGGGCGACGGCGTGTATGCCGCCGACCTGCCGCTGTTCGGGGGCCAGCAGATCTGGAGCGCCGCGCCGATGGTGGTGCAGGCGCTGCGCGAGGCGGGCCACCTGCTGGCCACCGAGGACATCCGCCACAGCTACCCGCATTGCTGGCGCCACAAGTCGCCGGTGATCTACCGCGCGGCCAGCCAGTGGTTCGTGCGCATGGACCAGGGCGAGGGTGTGTGCACCGTCGACAAGGCCCCGCGCACCCTGCGCGAGACCGCGCTGGAGGCCGTGGAGCACACCGCCTTCTACCCGGCCGGAGGCAAGGCGCGCCTGCACGACATGATCGCCGGGCGCCCCGACTGGTGCATCTCGCGCCAGCGCGCCTGGGGCGTGCCGCTGCCCTTCCTGCTGCACAAGGCCAGCGGCGAGCTGCACCCGCGCACCCTGGAACTGATGGATCGCGCCGCCGAGCTGGTGCAGCGCGAGGGCGTGGAGGCCTGGTCGCGCCTGGACCTGCGCGACTGGCTGGGCGAGGAGGCCGAGGACTACGAGAAGTCCCAGGACATCATCGAGGTCTGGTTCGACTCCGGCACCACCCACTGGCACGTGCTGCGCGGCAGCCATCGCGAGCAACTGGCCTGGCCGGCCGATCTGTACCTGGAAGGCCACGACCAGCATCGCGGCTGGTTCCACTCCTCCCTGCTGACGGGCTGCGCCATCGACGGGCGCGCGCCCTACAAGGCGCTGCTCACCCATGGTTTCACCGTGGACGGGCAGGGGCGCAAGATGAGCAAGTCGGTGGGCAACGTGATCGCGCCGCAGACGGTCAGCGACAAGCTCGGCGCCGAGATCATCCGCCTGTGGGTGGCTTCCACCGATTACTCGGGCGACCTGGCGATTTCCGACGCCATTCTCAAGCAGGTGGTCGAGAACTACCGGCGCGTGCGCAACACCCTGCGCTTCCTGCTGGCCAACGTGTCCGACTTCGACCCGGCCACGCAATCGGTACCGCCCGCGCGGATGCTGGACATCGACCGCTGGATGCTGGCCCACGCCGGCGCCCTGCAGCGCGAGATCCTGGCGCACTACGCGGCCTACGAGTTCCACCCGGTGGTGGCCAGGCTGCTGGTGTTCTGCTCCGAGGATCTCGGCGGCTTCTACCTCGACGTGCTCAAGGACCGGCTGTACACCACGCAGGCCGACGGCCCCGCGCGACGCAGCGCGCAGACCGCGCTGTGGCATCTGGCGGCGGCCATGCTGCGCTGGATCGCCCCCTTCCTCAGCTTCACCGCCGAGGAGGCCTGGGAGCACTTCGCGCCGGATCTGGCGCAATCCCAGCGCAGCATCTTCGTGCAGACCTTCCACGAGATTCCCCGACCCGACGACGAAGCGGAACTGCTCGCTCGCTGGGCTCGCATCCGCGAGCTGCGCGACGAGGTCAACCGCGGCGTCGAACAGGTGCGCGCGGAAGGGCGCCTGGGCTCCTCGCTGCAGGCCTGGGTGGAACTCGGCCTGGCCGAGCCCGACCTGCGACTGCTGGCCGGCCTCGGCGAGGAAGCACGCTTCGCCTTCATCGTCTCGAAGCTGGAGCTGCGCGCCGCCGAGGCCACGCAACTGCGGGTGAGGCCGGCCGAGGCCGCCAAGTGCGAGCGCTGCTGGCACTGGGTGGAGGACGTCGGGGCCGATGCCGAACATCCGGCGCTGTGCGGACGTTGCGCCAGCAACCTCTACGGCGACGGCGAGGTGCGGCATCATGTCTGAGCCCTCGCTCGCGGGCCGGCGCGGCCACCCGCCCTCCTGGGCCTGGCTGCTGCTCGCGCTGGCGGTGCTGGCCCTGGACCAGTTCAGCAAATGGCTGGTGGCCAGGGAATTGCCGCTGGATGCCTCGATCCCCGTCACCGGATTCTTCAACCTGGTGCACATCGAGAACCCCGGAGCCGCCTTTTCCTTCCTGGCCGCCCAGTCCGGCTGGCAGCGCTGGCTGTTCACGGCCCTGGGCCTGGGCGCCTCGCTGCTGATCGTCGGGGTGCTGCTGCGCCGGCGCCGGCGCCCCCTGCTCGGCCTGGCCCTGGCCCTGATCCTGGGCGGAGCCCTGGGCAATGTCGCCGACCGGCTGCTGTGGGGCCACGTGACCGACTTCCTCGATTTCTACCTGCGCACGGCGTCGGGCTCCTGGCACTGGCCCGCCTTCAACCTCGCCGACACCTCGATCTTCCTCGGCGCCGTGACCCTGCTGATCGACGAGCAGCGCGAAGCGCGCCGCCGCGCCTCGCGCCCCGGGTAGACCCGGCCTTGCGGGGAACCCCCGGGGGTTATAACCTTGCGCTCATCATGGTTGTATCCAGACATGACGGGCCCCGCAGATGACCCCCGAGGAAGCCAGGCGCCATCCCTTGGCGCAGCAAGGATCGACGCGCGTGAGCGTGTGCACGCTGGGCTGGCGCGACCCCCTGCGCTGGCTGGCCGCGGGAGCGCGCGACATGCGCTCCTGCCCCGCGCTCAGCCTGGGCTACGGAGCCCTGTTCACCCTGGTGGCCTGGGGCCTGGGGCTGAGCCTGCGCAGCCATCCGCAATACGCGCTGCTGCTGGCCAGCGGAGTCATGCTGCTCGGCCCGGCCCTGGCCATGGGCCTGATCCAGGCCAGCCGCAGCTGCGAGGCGGGTCGGCGCCCGCGGCTGCGTCCCTGTCTGATGTGCTGGTGGCCGGCGCGCTCCAGCGTGGCCCTGTTCGCCGGCCTGCTGCTGGTGCTGGAACTGCTGTGGGCTCGCAGCGCCCTGATCGTGTTCGCCCTGTTCGCCGACGCCATGGCGCCCGAGCCGACCTTGTCGGGCATGTTGCTGGATCCCGCCAACCTGCCCTTTCTCGCGGCCTATGGCGCCATCGGCGCGCTGTTCGCCGCGATCGCCTTCGCCTGCAGCGTGATCGCCGTGCCCATGCTGCTGGACCGCCCGGTGGATGCCATCACCGCCGCGCTGACCAGCGTGCGCGCCTGCCTCGAGCACCCCTGGGTGCTGATGCTGTGGGGCGCGCTGCTGACCCTGCTCACGGTGCTGGCGCTGGTGCCCGCGGGCCTGGGCCTGCTGCTGGTCGGCCCTTTGCTGGGGCATGCCAGCTGGCATGCCTATCGCGGCATCCTCTGCCCGGCCAGCCCCCCGGCCCCCTGAGCCGGCATCGAGGCCCGGCCGGCCGGCCCCGGGTCTCAGGGTTGCAGCACGATGCTGCCGGTGGTGGCGCGACTTTCCAGCGCGCGGTGCGCCTGTGCGGCGTCGCGCAGCGCATGGCGCTGGCCGATCAGCGGCCGCACCTTGCCCGAGAGCACCACGTCGAACAGTTCCGCGGCCATCTCCAGCTGGGTGGCGCGGTCGGCCAGGTGGGTCATCAGGGTCGGGCGGGTCACGTACAGGGAGCCGCGCGCCGCCAGGTCGCCCAGCGTGACCGGCGGCACGGGGCCGGAGGCATTGCCGAAGCTGACCATCAGCCCGAAGGGCTGCAGGCAGCCCAGCGAGCGCTCCCAGGTATCGCGCCCCACCGAGTCGTAGACCACCGCCACGCCCTTGCCGGCGGTGAGTTCGCGAACCCGGGAGACCAGGTCCTCGCTGCGGTAGTTGATGCAATGCGCGTAGCCGTTGTCCAGGGCCAGGCGGCATTTCTCGTCGCTGCCGGCGGTGCCGATGAGCCGCACCCCCAGGGCACGGGCCCATTGCCCGGCGATCAGACCCACGCCACCGGCGGCCGCGTGGAACAGCGCCACGTCGCCGGCCTGCAGTCGCCGCGTGCGGCGCAGCAGGAACTGCGCGGTCAGCCCCTTGAGCATCATGGCCGCCGCGGTGTCGAATGCGATGCCGTCGGGAAGCTTCACCAGCACCCGCGCCGGCATCACGCGCGCCTGCGCGTAGGCCCCGGTCGGCCCATGGCAGTAGGCCACGCGATCGCCCTCGCGGAACTCGCTCACTCCCTCGCCCACCGCCTCCACCACGCCCGCCGCCTCCAGACCGATGCCCGCCGGGAGTTGCAGGGGGTACAGTCCGGTGCGGTGGTAGACGTCGATGAAATTGACCCCGACCGCGGCATGGCGCACGCGCACCTCACCCGCGCCCGGCTCGCCCGCCTGGACCTGCTGCCACTGCAGCACCTCCGGGCCGCCGGTACGCTCGATGCGAATCGCATGGTTCATGACTGTCTCCGTTGTCCCTGGTTGCATTCGCGCCGCCCCCGCGGGCTCGCGCACGGGGAATAATTGTGCCCATTCCGGCCTGCGCCTGCAGGCTTGCACCAGCCCGAAACCCTGGAACCCGCCCGATGCGACTGCTGCTGGTCGAAGACGACATGATGATCGGTGAAAGCGCGCTCGATGCGCTGCGCGCCGAGGGCTACGCCGTGGACTGGGTACGCGACGGCCGCGCCGCGGACGCGGCCTGGAGCAGCGAGCACTACGACCTGGTGCTGCTGGACCTGGGGCTGCCGGCCCGCGACGGCCTGCAGGTGCTCAAGGCCGCGCGCGAACGGCACGACGCCACCCCGGTGCTCATCGTCACCGCCCGCGACGCGGTCGACGAGCGCATTCGCGGGCTCGACGCGGGCGCCGACGACTACCTGCTCAAGCCCTACGACCTCAACGAACTGCAGGCGCGCATCCGCGCGCTGCTGCGCCGTGCCGCCGGGCGCGCCGAACCCGCGCTGAGTCACGCGGGCGTATGCCTCAACCCGGCCACGCGCGAAGCCACGCTGCACGGCCAGCCGCTGGTGCTGTCGCAACGGGAATGGGCCGTGCTGGAGGCGCTGATGCGCCGCCCCGGGGTGATCCTGTCGCGCGCGCAACTGGAGGAAAAGCTCTACGGCTGGAAGGACGAGATCTCCAGCAACGCCGTCGAGGTCTACGTGCACAGCCTGCGCAAGAAATTGGGTGCCGAGTTCATCCGCAACATCCGCGGCATGGGCTACGTGCTGGCGCGCGAGCAGCAAGCCGGTGCCGGGGAAGGCGCGTGAAATCCCTGCGCGCCAAGCTGCTGGTGCTGCTGACCGCGGCGGTCCTGACCGCCGCGCTGGTGCAGGCCGTCGCGGTGTTCCGCAACGCCATGCGGGAAGCCGACGCCGTGTTCGACTACCACCTGCAGCAGATCGCGCTGTCGCTGGCCACGGGTGAGCTGGGCCTGCCGGGATTCGGGCCGAGAAGCCACGCCCGCGACGACCTGGACTACGTGTTCCAGGTCTGGGCACCCGACGGCCAGCGAATCTACGTGTCGCGCCCGCGCGTGGAATTGCCCGACCAGGCCGTGCTGGGCTACGCCAACGTGGCGGTGGGAGGGCAGAACTGGCGCGTGTTCTCCATGCAGGCGGGGGGCCGCACCATCCAGGTGGCGCAGCCCCTGCTCAGCCGGCGCGCGCTGGCGCTGACCTTCGCGCTCAATTCGGTCTGGCCGATGCTGCTGATCGTGCCGCTGCTGCTGCTGGTGGTCGCCTGGGTGGTTCGACGCTCCCTGGCTCCGCTGCGCGAACTGTCCACGGAACTGGAAAACCGCGCCGCCACCTCCTTCGACCCGCTGGACCCCGGAGCCGCCATGCTGGAAATGCGCCCGGTGGTGCGGGCGATGAACGGCCTGTTCGCGCGGACCCGCCAGGCCTTCGATGCGCAACAGATGTTCGTGGCCGATGCAGCCCACGAGTTGCGTTCCCCGCTGGCGGCCCTGAAACTGCAATTGCAGATGCTCGAACGCGCGCCCGACGACTCGACCCGGCGCCTGGCCGCGCAACGCCTGGACTCCGGCATCGACCGCGCTACCCACCTGGTCGAGCAATTGCTGGCGCTGGCGCGCGCCGACTCGGGCGGGCGCGAGGCCCCGGCGCCGAGTTCCCTGACCGAGGCGGCGCGCCAGGCGCTGGCCGATACCCTGGACCTGGCCCAGTCCCGGGGCATCGACGCCGGCCTGGAACAGGCCGAGGAACTCACCGTGCTGGCGCCTCCCCAGGGCTTGCGCATGCTGGCACGCAACCTGGTGGACAACGCCGTGCGCTACAGCCCGCGCGGCGCCCGCGTGGATGTGCGGGTGCACCTGCAGGACGGCCGGGCCCTGCTGGAGGTGGACGACTCCGGCCCCGGCATCCCGGCCGCCGAACGACCGCGGGTGTTCGACCGCTTCTACCGCCGCGCCGACGCTCCTCCCGGAGGCAGCGGGCTGGGCCTGGCCATCGTGCGCAGCGTGGCCGAGCGCAGTCAGGCGAGCGTGGAACTGCTGGACTCCCCCCTCGGCGGCCTGCGCGTGCGCGTGAGCTTCTCGCAGCCGGCCTGAGGCCGCGGGCCGGGAAGCCCGGCCACGCCTTCGCTCAGGCGTTCTGCGGCGCGTCCAGGTCGAAGGCGCGGTGCAGCGCGCGCACCGCCAGTTCCAGGTACTTCTCGTCGATCAGCACCGACACCTTGATCTCCGAGGTGGAGATCATCTGGATGTTGATGCCCTCCTCCGACAGCGTGCGGAACATGGTGCTGGCCACTCCGGCGTGGGAGCGCATGCCCACGCCCACGATCGAGACCTTGCAGGACTTGGGGTCGCCCAGCACGTCCTTGGCGCCGATATGCCCCTGCACCTCGTTCCTCAGGATCGCCAGGGTGCGCGCGTAGTCGTTGCGTCCGACGGTGAAGGAGAAGTCGGTGAACCCGGCCACGCTCTGGTTCTGCACGATCATGTCGACTTCGATGTTCGCCTGTCCCACCGCGCTGAGGATCTGGTAGGCGATGCCCGGACGATCGGGCACCCCGACCACCGTGATCTTGGCCTCGTCGCGGGCGAAGGCGATGCCGGAAACGACGGCACGTTCCATGTTCTGGTCCTCTTCGAAAGTGATCAGTGTGCCGCTGCGCATCTCCTGCTCCAGCGGAATGTCCCAGGGCGTCAGGCTGGACAGCACGCGCAGGCGCACGCGGTACTTGCCCGCGAACTCCACCGAGCGGATCTGCAGCACCTTCGATCCCAGGCTGGCCATTTCCAGCATTTCCTCGAAGGTGATCGAGGGCAGCTTCGAGGCCTCCGGCACGACCCGCGGATCGGTGGTGTACACCCCGTCGACGTCGGTGTAGATCTGGCATTCGTCGGCGCCCAGCGCAGCCGCCAGGGCCACGCCCGAGGTGTCCGACCCGCCGCGGCCCAGCGTGGTGATGTTGCCCTGCGCATCCATGCCCTGGAAACCGGCGACGACCACGATCATGCCCTGGTCCAGGTCGGCGCGGATGCGCTGCTCGTCGATGGATTCGATGCGCGCCTTGGTGAAGGCGCTGTCCGTGTGCACCCCCACCTGGAAGCCGGTGTAGCTGCGCGCCGGCTGGCCCAGGGACTTGAGCGCCATCGCCAGCAGGCCGATGGTCACCTGCTCGCCGGTGGAGGCCACCACGTCCAGCTCGCGCGGATCCGGCTCGGGCTGGACCTCGCGCGCCAGGGCGATGAGTCGGTTGGTCTCCCCCGACATCGCCGAGACGACGACCACGACCTGGTTGCCGGCTTCGGCCCATTTGATCGCGCGCCGGGCGACGTTCTTGATGCGTTCGACGGAACCGACTGAAGTTCCGCCGTATTTCTGGACGATGAGCGCCATGATGGGACGATGAAGGGGCGCGACCCGCCGCTAGGGCCGCGGCGACGCAAAAAGCCCAGGATTATAGGGCTGCCGAAGCGCCCGGCTCGCAGCGCAGCCACCCGGAGTCGCGCCACAGGCGCGCGCGGCCGATCCCCACGAGCACCGAGGCGCCGGCCGATGCCTCGATCTGGCGCGACAGGTTGTCGATCTGCGCCGCGTTGCTGCGCAGCCCGAGTTCGCTCAACCAGGCCCGCAGCACCTGCGCGCGTCTCGGAGCGTCCCAGGCGAGCAATGGCTCCAGGCGCAGGCCGGCCTCGCCGCGGCAGTCCCGCAGGTCCCGCGCGGCCTGTTCGCGCACATGCCCGGCCGCCTGCGCGCACAGCGCCGCGCTGCGCCCCAGGGTGCGACGCCAGGCGGGCTCCAGGCGATCGAGCACGGGCAGCAGTTCACCCCGGATGAGCCCACGGCGCAGCGCGGGGTCCTCGTTCATGGGATCGCGCACATAGGGCACGCCGCCAACGTCCAGCTCGGCGCGCAGGCGGGGCGCCGGGCATTCCAGCAGGGGACGACCCAGCCACACCCCCGCGCGCCGCACCGCCGGCGGCATCGCCGCCAGCCCGGCCGGGCCCGCGCCGCGCAACAGCGCCAGCAGCAGGCTCTCGGCCTGATCGTCGGCGTGATGCCCCAGCAGCAGCCAGGCACAGCCCAGGTCGCGCGCGGCCCGGGCGAGCGCGGCGTGGCGCGCCAGGCGCGCCTGCTCTTCCAGGCTGTCGCCGCGGGCGCGGCGCACCTGCACGTGCAGAACCTGGCAGCCGAGGCCCCAGGCCGCGCAACGCTCGCGCGCATGCTCGGCGAAAGCGTCGGCCGCCGGCTGCAATCCGTGGTGCACGTGCAGCGCATGCACGGCGCGCTGCGGCCATACGCGCAGCGCGGCCAGCAGCAAGGCGGTGGAATCGGCGCCACCGCTGAAGGCCACGGCCAGCGGCCGCGCCGGATCGGCCAGCGCGCCACCCGATGCCTGCGCCGCCTGCACGCGCACGAATCGGCGCAGCGCGGCCACGGCGCTGCGCGTGGCCGCCGGCGGCGGCCTCAGCGCGCGGACTTCGTGTCCTGGAATCGACCGAAGGCGCACAGCCGCTCGTAGCGCTGGCGCACCAGATCGGCGGGCTTGACGCCCTGGAACTGGCGCAGGCTCTCGCCCAGCGCGCGCTTGAGCGAGGCCGACATGGCCTGCGGGTCGCGATGCGCGCCTCCCACCGGCTCGTTGACGATCTTGTCGATCAGGCCCAGCGCCTTCAGGCGGTGCGCGGTCAGGCCCAGCGCCTCGGCGGCGTCCGCCGCGCGCTCCGCGCTTTTCCACAGGATGGAGGCGCAGCCTTCGGGCGAGATCACCGAGTACACGGCGAATTGCAGCATCAGCACATGGTCGGCCACGGCGATGGCCAGCGCCCCCCCCGATCCCCCCTCGCCGATGATGGTGGAGATGATGGGCACTTCGAGTTGCGCCATCTCCAGGATGTTGCGCCCGATGGCCTCCGACTGGTTGCGCTCCTCGGCGTCGATGCCGGGGTAGGCACCCGGGGTGTCGACGAAGGTGAACACCGGCAGCCCGAACTTTTCCGCCAGTTTCATCAGGCGCAGGGCCTTGCGGTAGCCCTCGGGCTTGCTCATGCCGAAGTTGCGCATCGCGCGCTCCTTCGTGTCGCGACCCTTCTGGTGGCCGAGGACCATGCAGGCCTGGCCGTTGAACCGCGCCAGCCCGCCGACTATCGACAGATCATCGGCGAAATGCCGGTCACCGTGCAATTCATGGAAGTCCGTGAACAGGCTGGCCACATAATCCAGCGTGTAGGGACGTTGCGCATGCCGGGCGATCTGCGTGACCTGCCAGGGGCTGAGCTTGCTGTACAGGTCCTTGGTCAGCTGCAGGCTCTTTTTCTGCAGGCGCGAGATCTCCTCCGAGATGTCGACCGCCGATTCGTCCTGCACGAAACGCAGTTCCTCGATCTTGGCCTCGAGTTCGGCCACCGGCTGTTCGAAATCCAGAAAGACTTTCTTGCTCATGATGTGATCGGTTCGCCGAGAAAGGCCCCGGGGAGGGGCCCGGGGATCCCGCATGCGGTGGGAGTTCAGTATTCCACCGGAATCGGGTCCAGGCTGCGCCAAATATACCAAGTACCCACGGAACGCCAGGGTTCCCAGGCGGCGGCCACCTCTCGCAGCTCGCTGCGGCTGACCGCCTCGCCGGAAAAGTAGCACTGGCTGATGCCCTTGCGCAAGCCGAGATCGTCCAGCGGGAGCACGTCCGGGCGCAGCAGATGGAACATCAGGAACATCTCGGCCGTCCAGCGGCCGATGCCCCGGATCGCCACCAGCTCCTCGATGATGGCCTCGTCGGGCATCTCGTGCCACTGGCGGGGATGCACCAGCCCCTGCTCGAAGCGGCTGGCCAGGTCGCGCAGATATTCGGCCTTGCGCTGCGACAGGCCGGCCTGGCGCAGCGATTGCGCGTCATGCACCAGCAGGCTCTCGGGGCGCACGGAGCCGACCAGGGCCAGCAGGCGCTCCCACACCGACTGCGCCGCGGCCACCGAGATCTGCTGGCCCACGATCGAGCGCGCCAGGGTCTGGAAGGCGTCGCCGCGGCTTTGCAGTCGCGCCTTGCCATATTCCGGGATCAGCCTGCGCATCACGCGGTCGGCGCGCATGAGCTCTGCGCAGGCCTGGTCCCAGTAGGGAGGCACCTCGGTGAGCGCGGGCTTGTTCCTGGCGGCCATGGCTCAGGCCTTGCGCCACAGCGTGACGCCGCCTGGCTTGTCCTCGAGCTGGATACCCCGCTCCAGCAACTGCGCGCGAATGCGATCGGCGCTGGCGTAGTCGCGCGCCTGCTTGGCCTGGGCACGCAGTTGCACCTGCTGCTCGATCCAGGCCTTGTCGGCGGCATCGGCGCCGCCCTGCAGGAACTGCTGGGGCGGGCTCTGGAGCAGGCCCAGGGTCTCGCCCAGGCCCTTGAGCAGCACGGCCAGCGCGGGGTCGGCGCTGCGATTGAGCTCGCTGGCCAGCTCGAACAGCACGGCCAGCGCCTCGGGGGTGTTGAAGTCATCGTCCATCGCGGCGCCGAAACGCCGCGCCAGGGGATGCTCCCAGTCCACGGCGCCCGGCCCGGCAGCGTGCTCCTGCAGCGCGATGTACAGGCGCTCCAGGGCGCTGCGGGCATCGCGCAGCGCGTCGTCGCTGTAATTCAGCGGGCTGCGATAGTGGGCGCGGATGATGAAAAACCGCAGGGTCTCGGGATCGACCTTCTTCAGGACTTCGCGGATGGTCAGGAAGTTGCCGAGGGACTTCGACATCTTCTCCTCGTCCACGCGCACGAAGCCGTTGTGCATCCAGGTGCCCACCCAGTGCCTGCCGGTGACGCCCTCGGTCTGCGCGATCTCGTTCTCATGGTGGGGGAACTGCAGGTCGGCGCCGCCGCCGTGGATGTCGAACTGCTCGCCCAGCAGCTCGCAACTCATGGCCGAGCATTCGATGTGCCAGCCCGGGCGCCCCTGGCCCCACGGCGAATCCCAACGCACCTCGGCCGGCTCCTCCGGCTTGGCACGCTTCCACAATACGAAATCCAGGGGATCGCGCTTGGCCGCGTCCACCTCCACGCGCTCGCCGGCGTGCAACTCGTCCAGCGACTTGCCCGACAGGCGCCCGTAGCCGGGGAAGCTGCGCACGGCGAAATCCACGTCCCCGGCGGCGTCCTGGTAGGCCAGGCCGCGCTCGATCAGGGCGGCGATCATGCGCTGCATGCCCGCGATGTGCTCGGTGGCGCGCGGCTCCATGTCGGGGCGCTGGATGCCCAGGGCGTCGGTGTCCTCGTGCATGGCCTGGATGAAGCGGTCGGTGAGCTCGCGCACGCTCACCGAGCTTTCCACGGCGCGCCGGATGATCTTGTCGTCCACGTCGGTGATGTTGCGCACGTAGGTCACGCGCAGGCCGCGCGCCTTGAGCCAGCGCTGCACCACGTCGAACACGGCCATCATGCGGGCATGCCCGAGGTGGCAGAAGTCGTACACGGTCATGCCGCATACGTACATGCGCACGTGTCCCGGCTCCAGGGGCACCAGAGGCTGCTTGCTACGCGACAGGGTGTTGTAGATGTGAACGGTCATGGAATACGCGAAGGATGGCGCAGCGCGCAAGGGCGAAAACTTAGCACAGGCCGTCACGCCGCGGCGGAGGCGACGCGGGCGTGGTGCGCGCGGTCAATCCCACGCTGCTTGAACTGAGCTTGAGCCGCGTGGGCATGGCGCGGCGCTCGCGCGCGGCGCTGCCGATCGGAGTGCAATGAAGCCATGCGGCCCCAGCGCCGCCCCATCGGGTCAGCAGCCGAAGGACGCCCATGCCATCGCAGAGTTCCGTCGCGCCGAAGGAGCGCGTCAACATCGTGTACAAGCCGGCCACCGAAGGCGCGCAGGCCGAGGTCGAGCTTCCCCTGAAGCTGCTGGTGCTGGGCGACTACACGCTGCGCGACGAGGACGTGCCGCTGGAGGAGCTCGAGCCCGTCGCGGTGGACAAGGACAACTTCGACCAGGTGCTGGCGGCCCAGGCGCCCCGCCTGGAACTGCAGGTACCCGACATGCTGCAGCCCCGGCGCGGCTGCTCGCTGCAACTGGATCTGCGCTTCACCCGGCTCGACGACTTCTCCCCCGATGCCCTGCTCGCCCAGGTGCCCCAGCTGCGCGCTCTGCTGCAACTGCGCGAGGCGCTGAAGGCGATCAAGGGCCCACTGAGCAACATTCCCGCCTTCCGCAGGAGGCTGCAGCAGATCGCGGCCGAGCCCGAATTGCGGCGCAGCCTGGTGGCGGAGCTGCGCCAGGCACCGGCAGCGCACGGCGACGACCCCGCGGAGGCCGAATGAGCGCAGACCGACCGAGCGCGGACCCCATGCGCGCGGACCCCATCGACGCGGCCGCAGGCACGCCGCAGCTCGACCAGCTCGCGCTGGCGGCCCGCGTACATCCCGGCGACGAAGCCTATGCGCTGACCCGGCGCGGCATCGAGGCCCTGCTGCAGCACCTGCTGGAGCCCGGGGAGCCGGGCCCGCAGGAGCCGCCCGGCGCGGCGCCCCATCCCCTGCTGGTGGATGCACTGATCGCCGAAATCGACCACCGCTTGTCGGAGCAGGTCGACGCCATCCTGCACCATCCCCGGTTCCAGAGCCTCGAATCCGCCTGGCGCTCGCTGAAGTTCCTGGTCGACCGCACGAATTTCCGCGAAAACATCCGCATCCACTTCCTGCCGCTGAGCAAGCAGCGCCTGATGCGCGATTTCGCGGACAGCCCGGAGATCGTTCGCAGCGGCCTGTACAAGCTGGTCTACACCGCCGAATACGGCCAGTTCGGCGGCCAGCCCTACGGCGCCATCGTCGCCGACTACGAGTTCGGACCCTCCGCCCCCGACATGCGCCTGCTGGACAACGCGGCCAAGGTCGCCGCCATGTCCCACGCCCCGCTGCTGGCGGGGGCCTCGGCCGAGTTCTTCGGGCTCGAATCCATGCAGCAGCTGCCCGCGCTGAAGGACCTGGCCTCCCTGTTCGAGGGGCCGCAGTTCACCGCCTGGAACGCACTGCGCGACAGCGAGGACGCCCGCTACCTCGGCCTGGCGCTGCCGCGCTTCCTGCTGCGCCTGCCCTACGGCCCCGACACCCTGCCGACCCGCAGCTTCCAGTACCGGGAAAGCGTGGGCCAGGCGGGAGCCGGCTACCTGTGGGGCAATGCCGCCTTCGCGCTGGCCAGCCGGCTGTGCGAGAGCTTCGCCGAATACCGCTGGTGCGCCAACGTGATCGGGCCCCAGGGAGGCGGCGAGGTGGGAGGGCTGCCGATTCACTGCTACCCCTCGATGGGCACGCTGCAGCATCGCCTTCCCACCGAGGTGCTGGTTCCCGAACCCTCCGCACAGGCTCCGGCGGACGCGGACCGGGCCGCGCCGCGCTGGCTGGTGGCGCTGCGGGAGCTGGAATCCTGGCGTGCGCAGGCAGCGGCGCCCGCGCCGGGCGACATGCTGGAGTCGCTGCGCGCCCTGGCCGAGCGCGGCCTTCGCGCCGGGCCCGGGCGCCCGGCACCCGGAGCCGCCTCGGCCCTGCGCGAGAACCTGCGCGGGATCTCGGATATGCGTGACTACCTGCAGGCCCTCGGGCGCCTGGCCGCGCAGCTCGAAAGGGGCGACGCGCAAGCCGCGGCGGTCGCGGCGGACTACCAGAGCTACGGCACCGATCCGAAGACCAGCGACTCGCTGGCACGCGAGTCCGAGCAGGCGCTGCGGCGCCTGAGCCGCCTGCTGGTGCAGGCCGACGGCGCGACCGGGGAACGAGCCGGGCAGCGCGAATCCGGCGGGGCCGGGGGGACCGAGGCCACGGACCCGGCCGCGTACCCGGCCCTGGCGCTGCTGGCGGCGCCGTGGCGTGAGCTCATGCGCTACGCCGATGCCGCCGCCGCCTGCGGCCTGCAGCGTCGCTGGCAGTCCGAAGTGCTTTGGCCTCTGCAGACCGCGGCCACGCGCGAGGATGCGCTGCGCCAGGTCTTCGGCGCGCAGGGCACGCTATGGGCCTTCGTGAACGGCCCGGCCGCGCCCTTCCTGCAACGCGATGATCGCAGGTTCAGGCCGGCGCGGGCGGCAGGCCTGGGCGTGGCCTTCACGCCTTCCTTCCTGAACCTGCTCGACCAGGCGGCCCGCCAGCGCGCCGCGCAGGATCTGCGCCAGCAAGCCGCGCAAGTCGCGGCGACGCGGCGGGAGGCGCAGGAGCGGCGCATCCAGGCCGAAATGCAGCAATTGCGCAGCCAGGCCGAGCAGGCGCGCCAGCAGGAACAGACCGCCCTGTCGGAACGCTCCACGGTCAGCATCACGGCCCTGCCCACCGACGTGGAGCCGCCCGGTGCGCCGGGCGCCTACCGGACCCTCCTGCGCATGCATTGCACGGGCGGAGATTTCGCATCCGACAACCTCAACCTGCCGGTGCAGGGCTCCGTGACCTGGAGCGCCCACGACTGCGCGGACCTGCGCCTGAGCGTGTACCTCGGCGGCCTGGTGCTGCGCCGCGAGTACCCAGGGGCCCTGGGCTTCGCGGATTTCCTGGCGGCCTTCGCCGGCGGCACCCGGGCCTTCACGCCCGAGGATTTTCCCGCGCAGAGCGCCGCGCTGCGCGCGCTGGGCGTGAAGCGCATCGTGCTGCACGATCGCATCGACGGCGCCGACGGCGTGCTGCGCACGGCCGACGCGCTGCGCGCGGCCAGGCGCCGGGCCGAGCAACTGGAACAGGCCCTGCGTCTCCTGCGTGAACGCCAGCAACAAGGTCTGCTGGCGGCCGAGACCACGGCCTCGGCACCGAAGCCGGCCGCATCGCCCCCCGGCGACACCGCTGGCACCGACTTGCGGGCTGCCCTGCCGGCACGCATCGCGGAGTGCCTGGACGAGCCCCGGTCTGCGCCAAGCCCAACATAGAATGCCCAGGCCCGACACGCCCGAGCCTGCCATGACCCTGATCCCCGGCCTTCGCCGCTTTCGCCGAGCCTGCGCCCTGACGGCCCTGCTGCTGGGCTGCGCGTGCAGCCTGGCGCACGCCGATGCGCTGGACCAGGTCCGGCAATTGCAGGCGGCCGGCCACCTGGAGCAGGCGCTGCAGGCCGTGCGCGGGCTGATCCGCGAGCGACCCGCGGATCCGCAGTACCAGCTCACCGAGGCGCTGATCCTGCAGCAGCAGCACCACGACGGGCAGGCCATCGACTTGCTGCGCAGCCTGATCCGGCGTTATCCCGAATTGCCCGAACCCTACAACAACCTGGCGGTGCTGTACGCGGCGCGCGGTGAAACGGCGCGCGCGCTGGAATCCCTGCAGATGGCCCTGCGGGCCAACCCCGACTACGCCACCGCGCGCGCCAACCTGGGCGACGTGTATGTGCAACTGGCCGAGCAGTCCTATCGCCAGGCCGCCTCCAGCGCAGGGGACGCCGCGGCGCGGGCCCATGCCCGCGCCAGCCTGCGGCGCCTGCAGGCCGATCTGGGCGCTGCGTCCCCAGCGCCGGTGCCGTCGACCGGCACGGCCGCGCATTGAACCCGTGCCCGTCGAGGTCCCGACCGACGGCTCCCCCGCGAACCCCACCTTGCCGGCTGCCTCCTGCCGGCGCGCAACTGGAGATCCTCCGATGCATCCTTCCCGCCACGCGTCGTCCCGCACAGGCCTCGGGCGCCGTCTGTTCCTGGGCCTGTCCCTGGCCCTGGGCTGTGTCGCGGCCCTGCCGGGCGCCCTCCCCTCGGCGACCGCGGCCCCGGCGAGCGCCCCCGCGCCCCGCGTGCAGCTGCAGACCAGCCTGGGCACCATCGTCGTGCAACTCGACCCGCAACGCGCCCCCCTCACCGTGGCGAATTTCCTGCGCTACGTGAACAAGGGCTTCTACGCCGGCACCGTGTTCCACCGCGTGATTCCCGGCTTCATGATCCAGGGCGGCGGTTTCACCCGGCAGCTGGAGCAAAAGCCCACCGACGCGCCCATCCCGCTGGAAAGCCGCAACGGCCTGCGCAACCTCCGGGGCACCATCGCCATGGCCCGCACCAGCGACCCGAATTCCGCCACCTCCCAGTTCTTCATCAATCTGGTGGACAATTCGAGCCTGGACTACCCCCAACCCGACGGCCACGGCTATGCGGTGTTCGGGCAGGTCGTCTCCGGCATGAGCGTGGTGGACCGTATCGCCGCGGTTCCCACCCATGACGTGGGGCCGATGCAAAACGTGCCCGTGAAGCCGGTGGTCATCGAATCCGCCAGGCTTCTGCCCTGAACAGGCCGAATCCGGGCCACGGCCCCATCCACTGCGCACCCACCTTTCCCCCTTTCCTCCGAGGCATGCATCCATGGTTGAACTCCACACCAACAAGGGCGTGATCCGCCTGCAACTCGACGCCGAGAAGGCCCCGAAGTCCACCGAGAACTTCCTGGCCTACGTGCGCAGCGGTCATTTCGACGGCACGATCTTCCACCGCGTGATCGACGGCTTCATGATCCAGGGCGGCGGTTTCGAGCCCGGCATGAAGCAAAAGCCCACGCAGGCCCCGATCGCCAACGAGGCCAGCAACGGCCTGAAGAACAAGCGCTACACCATCGCGATGGCCCGCACCAACGACCCGCACTCGGCCACCGCCCAGTTCTTCATCAACGTGGCCGACAACGCCTTCCTCGACCACAGCTCGCCGAGCCCCCAGGGCTGGGGCTACGCGGTGTTCGGCCACGTGGTCGAGGGCCAGGACGTGGTGGATGCCATCAAGGGCGTGAAGACCGGCAGCAAGGGCTTCCACCAGGACGTTCCGGTGGAAGACGTGGTCATCGAAAAAGCCGTTGAAGTCTGAAACCGACGGCGCCGGCGCGCAGCAGCCGGCGCCCCCCGCCACGCTTGCGGCGCAGCCGCGGTGGCGCCGGCTCGCGCTGGTGTCCGACCTGCACCTGGGCCCGCAGGCGCCGCGCACCACGGCGGCCTTCCTGGGCTGGCTGCGCGGCCCGGCCCGGAGCGCCGACGCGCTGCTGATCCTGGGCGATCTGTTCGAAGCCTGGGTCGGCGACGACCTGCTGGAGCACGCGCCGGGCGATGAGCACCATGCGGTGTGCGAGGCCCTGGCCGCGCTGTCGGCCGGAGGCTGCAGCGTGGCGGTGCAGCGCGGCAACCGTGATTTCCTGCTCGGCGAGGCTTTCGCGCGGCGCTGCGGCGCCCGCCTGCTCGGCGACCCCTGCGTGCTGGAGCTGGGTGCCCAGCGCATCCTGCTCAGCCACGGCGACGCCTTGTGCATCGACGACCATGCCTACCTGCGCTGGCGCGCCACCTGCCGCGACCCGCGCTGGCAGGCCGGCTTTCTCGCCCAGCCCCTGGCGCAGCGCCAGCAGCAGGCGCTGGCCGCGCGCGAGCAAAGCCGCCAGAGCCAGGCGGCGATGGAACAGCTGGGCGACGCGGACCCCGGCGAGGCCCGCAGGTGGCTGCTGGAGGCGAATGCGCCGTGGATGATCCACGGCCACACGCATCGGCCCCGCGACCATTGGCAGGGTGCGCAGCTGCGCCAGGTGCTCAGCGACTGGGACCTGGACCACGCGGCCCTGCCTCGCGCGCAGGTGCTGTGGCTGGGCCCGCGGGCGCAGTGGATCGAGGTGCGGCGCGAAAACCTGGACGCGGGCCCTACTTGACCAGTTTCTCGAAACTGTCCTTGTCGAACTGTTCGGTGCGCATGGCGTCCTCCGGCCCCACCTGGGCCGAGCACACGCCGCGCTTTTCCAGCTCGCGCCACAGCAGCGCCACCTGGTGCTCGAGCTGCGCGGCGTGGTCCACCAGGCCCAGCACGGCCTGGCTCAGCGGATCGTCGCCGTTCTGGGTCACCGCATAGGCCGAGAAGCCCATGCGCGAGGCCGCGGCCTCGCGCTGCTGCTCGCCTTGCTTGTCGAGGATGCGCGCCGGGTTGCCCACCGCGGTCGCGCCCGCCGGAACGGCTTTCACGACCACCGCGTTGGAGCCGATGCGCGCTCCGCGCCCCACGGTGAATCCCCCCAGCACCTTGGCTCCGGCGCCCACCACCACGCTGGATTCGAGCGTGGGGTGCCGCTTGGTGCCCTTGTACAGCGAGGTTCCGCCCAGCGTGACTCCCTGGTAGATGGTGCAGTCGTCGCCCACCTGCGCGGTCTCGCCAATCACCACTCCGAGCCCGTGGTCGATGAACACGCGCCGCCCGATCTGCGCCCCGGGGTGGATCTCGATGCCGGTGAGGAAGCGGCTCCAGTGCGAGATCCAGCGCCCGAGCCAGTGGTAGCCGGCGCCCCACAAGCGATGCGCCAGCCGGTGCATCCACAGCGCGTGCAGCCCCGGGTAACAGGTCAGCACCTCCCAGCGCGAGCGCGCAGCGGGGTCGCGCTCCAGAATGACCTGAATGTCTTCGCGCAGGCAGCTGAGCATGGAAAGGTGGCGAGGGTTGGCGGGGCCGTCGGGCAATTCCCGGGCGGGCACTCAGTGTATTGGACCCCGCCGCGGCCCGCTCAGGCCCTCACGGCCCGCCCTCGGCCTGCCTGCGTGCCTGGCGCAACGCGGCATGGCAGATGCCACGCAGGATCTGCACTTCCTGGCGGCTGAGCGCAGCGCGCGAGGCCAGGCGGCTCAGCCGGGGCAACAGCCGTCGGGGAGCCTGGGGATCGAGGTAGCCCAGGGCCAGCAGGGTCTGCTGCACATGCTCGAGCAGGCCCTCCACCTCGGCGTGGGTGGCCGGCGGCTCGGGCGCAGGCCCCGGCGCGGCATGGTCGAAGGCCCCCACCGCCTTGCGCCATTCCCAGGCGACGATCTGCACCGCCTGGGCCAGGTTCAGGGAACCATACTCGGCCGAGGTGGGCAGGTTCAGCAGGGCGTCGCAGCGCCACACCGTCTCGTTGTCCAGCCCGTAGCGCTCGCTGCCGAACACGAAGCCCACGCGCCTGCGCTGCCCGGCGGCCGTGCGCGCCAGCTCGGGCAGCCACTGCGGCCCCTGCAGCGGCGGACCGAAGTCGCGTACCCGCGCCGACAGCGCCACCAGCAGGCCGCAGTCGCCCGCGACCTGGTCCAGGCGGTCGCCCTGGCGCGCCTCGCGCAGCACGTCGTCGGCGCCACTGGCCATGGCCAGCGCCTCGGGCTGGCTGCGCACGTCGGCGAAGCGCGGCGCGACCAGGCCGAGATGCCGAAAGCCCATGGTCTTGATGGCCCTCGCGGCGGCGCCCACGTTGCCCGCGCGGCTGGTCCCCACCAGCACGAACAGGGCCGGCGCCGGCGAATCGCCCGAGGAATCCTGGCCTTGGATAAAATCGTTCACGAAATCCCGCTCTTTCACGACAACCCGCACATTCTCGTCGAGGCGCGCCTGCCGCGTCCGCGTCGCACACCATGCATCCCATGATCAACGTTGCCGTTCGCGCTGCGCGCGAAGCCGGCAAAATCATCAACCGCGCCAGCCTCGACCTCGACCTGCTGCGGGTGTCCGAGAAATCGGCCAACGATTTCGTCACCGAGGTCGACCGCGCGAGCGAACAGGCCATCATCGAGATCCTGCTCAAGGCCTACCCCCAGCACGGCATTCTCGGCGAGGAAACCGGCAGCACCCACGGGCGCGCCGATTCCGAATACCAGTGGATCATCGATCCCCTGGACGGTACCACCAACTTCATCCACGGCCTGCCGGTGTACGCGGTGTCCATCGCGCTGGCACACCACGGGGTGGTGCAGCACGGCGTGGTCTACGACCCCTCTCGCGACGAGTTGTTCACCGCCAGCCGCGGCGCCGGCGCCTTCCTGGACAACCGCCGCCTGCGGGTGTCGCGGCGCACGCGCATCGAGGACAGCCTGATCGGCACGGGCTTTCCCTTCCGCCGCGGCGACGACCTGGACACCTACCTGGACATGTTCAAGAAGGTCTCGCAGCGCTGCGTGGGCCTGCGCCGCCCGGGAGCGGCGGCCATCGACCTCGCCTACGTCGCCGCCGGGCGCTACGACGGCTTTTTCGAGGTCGGCCTCAAGCCCTGGGATGTCGCCGCCGGCTCGCTGCTGGTGACCGAGGCGGGCGGCATGGTGGGCAATTTCACCGGCGAGGCCGATTTCCTGCATCGCGGCGAGGTCATCGCCGCCAACCCTCGGGTCTACGCCCAGATGGTTTCGCTGCTCAAGGTCTACGCGGGCCGGGAGCAGGCCGGCGATACGGGCTCCGGCAGCTGAACGGCGTGCGGCCGCGCAGTGCCCTGCCTCCGCGCGCAAGACAGGCGCGGGTCTCGGCGCTGCGCGCCGAGTTGCGCGAATCCCGGCTCGAAAAATACCCATGCTCGTATTTTTCGTGACAAACTGCAACCGTCACGCGGCCCCTTCCCTGCCGAGGATTCCCGTGCGGAGAGCCTTTGGTTACATCCTCATGGGAAACATCGTTCCGCCAATCGGAATCATGCCGTAGGTTCCGCCTGCGTCGACCCTGTTGCAAAAGCGCCAACGCGATCCGGCCCCACCGGCCACGCAGGATCCCCTCGGCACAGCGCGGTCGAATGCCCGATGCACGCGGGTATTCCCGAATGCCGTTGTTATTTGGCCGTCAAACAGACGAATATTCCTGTTAATCACCACTTGGCAACAGGACGATGCCGTCATAGTATCGAAGCGGAAGTTCCTCCCAAATGCGCTGCCTTTTCCCGGAGATATGACAAGGACACTCCAAACCCGCTGAGCCGCAAAGCCGGCTTCGATGCAGGCGGGGCCCCTCGCCCATTCCTCCTCGGAAAACTCCATGACAACGCTTGCCAAACGATCCAAGATCGAAATCCAGTTCCTTGGCCAGGTGCATATCCACGCCGAAACAGGTTCGATCATCGTCAACGACAAGAAGGCCATCCTGCTGATGTTCGTGCTGGCCGTGCGCGGCGCAACCAGTCGGCAGCAGATGGCCTCGCTGCTATGGCCGGGGACCGACGCAGAACATTCTCAGGGCAGTCTTCGGCTGCGCATTCACAAGATCAACAGGCTTTGCCCCGGACTCATCCAGAGTCATTTGAATTCGATATTCTTCAGCGCCTCGGTGGGGCACGACATCGGATTCCTGACCGCCGACGACGAGATTCCACTGGCCGTTGCGCTGGATGCGCACCGTGATAATCTCATCGGCTCGCTGGATTTCCCGGAGAATCCCCAGCTCAACGCGATGCTCGGTCATTACAAGAGCCAACTGGTGAGCAAATCCACCAGCCTGCTCTACAAGCATGCGCGTGCCGCGGCCACGAGCCGCAGCCTGGACCAGGCCGTGTACTTCCTCAACCGCATCCTGCTGCTGTCCCCGCACAACGAGACGGCCTGCCGCAACCTGATGCGGGTGCATGTGCTCAACGGTTGCCGGGCCACCGCCATCGAAACCTACGAGGCCTTCCGCCGCAACATGCGCGAAAGCCTGGGCATCGAGCCGGATTCGAAGACCAAGCGCCTGCACCTGGACATCCTGTCGGCCCAGGACGACCCCGACTACCAGACCCGCATCAGCGAGGCGCTGGACTCGATGATCCTTTGACAGGCTGTCATGGCGCGGGCTCGCCAGGGCGGCGCCCACAGCCGCCTGGCTAGCGTTCCCGGGCCCAGGGCCCCAGCAACAGGTGTTCCCAGCCCGCCACGCCGCGCTCGAAGCGCCCGGCCTCCAGCATCGAGGCCGGCATCGCACCGCTGCGCACGGCGCTGGCATACTGGGCGCGCAGGGCGTCGAAGGGCAACGCCGCGACCCGGCGCGCCCATTGCTCCCAGAGGCGCCCGGCGTCCACCCAGGCGGGGCAGGCCGGCAGCAGGCCGGCCCCCGCGCCGAGCAGGCGGTCCATTACCAGGCCGCCTGGCCGGAGTGCGCCAGGTGGTGCATGCGGCGCTCGAGTTCGTAGATGTCGCGCGACTGCGCGAGGTAGCTCTCGGCATGCTCGCGGTCGGCGTCGCTGTTGGGCAGCAGGGAATGGATCAGGTTCAGCAGCATGGTCATGGCAGGCTCCCGCTCGTGGCGTTGATGTTTCGGGTTTTCCCTTATAGGGTTAACCCGAGTGTAGCAGCCTGCCAGACTTCCTGCAGCGCCGTGTTGCGCCGCAGCACCGCCCTGCAACCGACCTCTCCTGCCGCCCCGGCCTCCTGGGGCTACTTGCCCAGCTTGACCACGCGCAGGTAGGGCTTGAGGGTCTTCCAGCCCTGCGGGAAGCGCTCGCGCGCCGCCTCGTCGCTCACCGAGGTAGGGATCACCACGTCGCCGCCCGGACGCCAGTTCGCCGGCGTGGCCACGCCATGGCGCGCGCTGAGCTGCATGGCATCGAGCAGACGCAGGATTTCATCGAAATCGCGGCCATTGCTCATCGGGTAGGTCAGCATGGCCTTGATCTTCTTGTCGGGGCCGATGAAGAACACGCTGCGCACGGTGGCGTTGTCGTTGGCGCTGCGCCCGGCGGAACCCCCGGTCTCGCTCTCCGGAAGCATGTCGTACAGCTTGGCCACGTTCAGGTCGGTGTCGCCGATGATCGGATAGTTCGGCGCCGTGCCCTGGGTCTCGGCGATGTCCTTCGCCCAGCGATGGTGCTCCTCCACCGGATCCACCGACAGGCCGATGAGCTTGCAGCCGCGCTTGTCGAACTCGGGCTTCAGGCGGGCCACGGTGCCCAGCTCGGTGGTGCAGATGGGGGTGAAGTCCTTCGGGTGGGAGAACAGGATCGCCCATTGGTCGCCGATCCATTCGTGGAAGCGGATCGTGCCCTCGGAGGTCTGGGCGGTGAAATCCGGGGCTGTGCTGCCGATGCGCAGGCTCATGCTGAAGCTCCTCGTGGGTTGTACCGGCGCGGCGACCGCCGCGCCCGAGACTGCAAGCCTACGTCGGGCGCGCGCGTCGCGCCAACCAACCATTTCGCAGATGGGTATGACCACCCGTCAGAAGCGGCGCCGCGGGCCGGATCCGCGGTTTCACTGGTAGGTCAGGGTGTAGGTGGCCGTGGCCGAGACGGCGCCCGGCGTGGCCGCTCCGGTGGCGTAGTAGCGCGCCAGGAAGGTCTGCGCGTCAGCCGCTCCCGAGGGAGTCACGCTGCCGACCTGCGAAGCGGACGACAGGCCGTTGCCCACCGGGATGCCCGCGGCGTCGGTGATCTGCACACCCACCTTGCCCGCCGCGCCGGCCGCGGTATTGGCGATCACGGTCGGATACCCCGCGGCGGCGGTGAAACTCCAGCTCGCGTACACGGCATAGCTGCCCGAGGCCACGGCCAGGCAGGTCTGCAGGGGAAAGCGAAAGGCCGTGGCCCCCGCGGTCTGCCCCGGCGCCGACAGTGCCGACATGGACACCTGCGGCAGGGTCAGGGTCAGCGCGGTCGGGGACACGGTGCAGCCGCCGCCCGACACCAGGGGCACCGCGGCGCTCAGCCCCAGGCTGCTGCTGAGCCCGCCTGGGGCCGTGGGGAACACCATCCAGTTGGCGGCGCTGCTCGTGGACCCCAGGGGAAAGGAGGCGGCGATGTCCGCGCCCAGCGCGGTGCTGCCCCGCACGAACTCCACCGGCGCCAGCAGGGTCCCCGCGCAGGTTCCCGCGGCCGTGGCCTTCAGCCCGAAGGTCCAGCGACGGGCTTTCTCGGTGAGGGAACTCAGCGCGCAACCCGGCGTGCTCAGGCTCAGGCTCGGAGTCCCCGTGGACACGATGGACAAGCCGTCGGCCGAGCGCGCGGTCGAGACCAGCGCGGCCAGGGAGGAGCCCCCGACCACGCGCCCGCCACCCAGGCTGGCGCCGCGCGCGCTGCTGGTACAGGAAAAACCCAGGGTGAGCATCCCGCTCCACACCGCGGCCTGGGCCCCGGTGGAGGCCGGCACGATGATGCGCGCGGGCGCGGGTGCCAGCAGGGCGAAGCCGCCCGGAGCGCAATGCATGGTCCGGGTCGCGGCATGGGCCGACGGGATCGGCCAGAGCACGACGCCCAGTTCCAGCGCCACCCATGCCACCCATGCCACCCATGCCACCGATGCCACCGATGGCCTCGAGCGCATGCCCGGGCGGCGGGAGCCAGGCGCGGCACGGCGCGTCATGGTGCCAGCCTCGCGCGCGGCCCTGGGGTCGGGGCCGTGGCCGGCAGGGGCAGGCACAGGCCG
>JAKBBK010000033.1:0-6322 GCA_021808525.1 Pseudomonadota bacterium | reverse complement strand
ATGCCACCGATGGCCTCGAGCGCATGCCCGGGCGGCGGGAGCCAGGCGCGGCACGGCGCGTCATGGTGCCAGCCTCGCGCGCGGCCCTGGGGTCGGGGCCGTGGCCGGCAGGGGCAGGCACAGGCCGCCCTGCAAGGCCAGCGGCCCGGTGCGGGCGCGCCTCGGGGGCAGACGCAAGGCGACGCGGCAGGCCTGGTCCGCGCCCGGGCCCCAGCGCACCAGCAACTGCCCCGCGTCGCGGCGCAGGCGGGCATCGATGCGACTGCCCTCCCCCACGTAGCCCACCAGGCGGTGACGCGCGTCGAACACCCGTGCCGCGAAGGGCAGTGGCGCGCCCGCCGGCCGGCGGGCCGCCACCAGCACCCAGTGCCCGCGTCGAGCGCGCAGGCGCACCGCCACGATGGCGCCCGCGCGCGGAACCACCCGCGCCGAGGTGCGTCGCAGCCCGCCGGCCCGCGAGGGGTCGATGCCCACGCGATCGCTGGCATAGGGTGTGAGGTAGGTGGCCACGCCGTATCCCCGGCTGTCGATCCTGGAGCCGGCCCCGCCGAGCACCCTGGCCCCGGTGGCGCTGCCGGCTCGCACGAGGGCGATGGTGTCGCCCAGATAGGGGGCGAAGGTCAGCCCGCCGTCGAAGGCCACCAGGCCCCCACTGGCGTACAGGGACACCGCGCCCGCCGTGGCGCCCCGGTTCGAGCCCGCGGTCGCGGCCGCGCCGAAACTCCCCGAGGGGCCATGCCAGGTGCCGTCGACCCCGGCGGAGCGCGAAGCCTGACCCGCGCCGGCCTGCACGGCGTAGTCCAGCGCCTCGTTCCTGCCGGCGGTGCCCGACAGGGTCCATTGCGCGGAGCTGGCGCCCTGCCCATCGCCCTGCACCCCGAAGCCGGCCGACGCAGCGGCCGCGCCCGCGCCCAGGGGCAGGGAGAGGTTCAGCGCCAGCGCATGGCTGGGCAAGGCTCCGTAGGCGCCGAGCTGGCGGCTGAAGGACAGCGAAAGCTGCGCCGGCCCCAGGCTGCGCGCGAACCCGAACTGCACCGTGGTCTGGGGCCTCGCGATCTGCCAGTACAGCGTGCGGCTCGCGCTCAGGTACACCGAGCCCGCCCCGGCCAGCGCCTCGGTGCATTGCACCTGCAGGACCTGGCGGGCACGGGCGTAGGCCAGCGGATCGTAGAGCGAGCCATAGGCGTTCATCACATCCTGCGGGCCGTAGAAGCCCCGGGACTGGCGCGAGGCGCTCAGGCTCAGGCCGGTGCCGCCCGCGGCCAGGTTCCAGCTAAGCCGCAGGCGTTGTCCCTGCCGGCGGCCCGACAGGGGATGCTCGAAGCGCGCGCGCGTCAGATCCAGCTCCAGCGCGCCCAGGCTGGTGTTGAATGCAGCTCCCAGCGCCTGCACCTGGTAGCCGCGCGCGGCGATCAGGCCGAATTCACCGGTGAGGCTGTCGTTCAGGCCGAGCAGCAGGCTGCCCAGCGCCAGGGGCCTGTCGGCCGCGCTGCCGGCGGAGCCCATGCGTCCGGCCAGGAGCTGGTAGGCCATATGGCCTGGCCGCTGCAACTGGGGAACCAGCGACACCGGCACCTCGAAGCGGCTCGCCAGACCGTCGAAGGGGCTGACCGTCACCCGCAACGCCGCGCCCGCCGCGGGCGGGTACAGATCGTTGATCTCGAAGCTCCCCGCGGGTACCGTGGTCTGGTACAGCAGGACTCCGTTCTGGGTCACCCGTACCGTGGCGGCCGAGGGGGCCACCCCGCGGATCACCGGTGCGAAACCTTGCTCGGAGGCCGGTTGCATGCGCGCATCGCTGGCCAGCATGATGCCCCGGAAGGCCACGCTGTCCAGCCATTGCCCGTCGGTCTGGCCCTGGCCCAGCAACAGGTAGCCCCCCAGCCCGGCAAGGTCATGACGCAGGTCCGTGCGGATGCTGGCGTAACGCAGGCCCTGCCCGCTGCTGCCCTCGAGGGTTCCGCTGTGCCGGAATTGCCAGGCCCCGGCGTTGAAGCCCCCCTGCAGGCCCAGGAACAGC
This sequence comes from Pseudomonadota bacterium, assembly GCA_021808525.1. Taxonomy (GTDB): domain Bacteria; phylum Pseudomonadota; class Gammaproteobacteria; order Burkholderiales; family Burkholderiaceae_C; genus Thiomonas_A. Next base: position 4,302 of record JAKBBK010000033.1, on the reverse strand, counting down.
TGGCCGGGGCTTCCCGCCACATGGCCCGCCCGGCTTCGCACGGCGTTGAACTGGTAGTTCAGGCGCGCCGCGGTGATGCCGTTGCTCCACCGGCTCGGCGAGACCCAGCCGCGCGGCCTGTGCATACGGTCGATGGCCGGCGCGGCGATGTCCACACGCAGGCGCGACAGATCGAAACTCGCGTGCAGGCCGGCGGCGAGCTCGCCGGCGCGCAGGCAGGCGGGCGCGCCCGTGCCACGGAGCCATTGGCGCGCGCGGGGACGAAGACGCCGCGGGTCCAGGTCCAGGCGCCGCGCCACGGCACGGCCCAGGCACACGCGCGCGCCGCGCCCACCGGGGCCCGCGCGCACCAGCACCTTGCGTGTATCCAGCCAGGCGCCGTCGACATAGATCCGGCTTCGATACCTTCCCGACGAAACGGGGTTTCCATGGTCGTATTGGGACAATTCACGGGCATCGGCTCCGCCGCCGAAAACCAGGCGGGGGTCGAAGTGAACCGATGGTGTGGATGCCGCGCGAGCCGCGGCCATGCCCAGCACCAGGGCGAGGCCCGCGAGCGCGGCGCGGGCTTTCACGGCCGGAACGTGACGGGGGCGTCGGCATGGACAAAAGCTCCGAAGTCATTGATCACGTCGTAGCGCACGCGAGCCACCCGGGCGGCTTGGGGCAGCACCCAGCTGCGAGCCGCGAAAGGGCGCACGGTGCCTTGCAGCAAGACTGCCGCGCGGGGTCGCCCCAGGCCCGCGCAGCGCAGCCGCACGATCGGGATCACGTAGGGCGTGGGATTGCGCGCCTGCACGATGCAGTGTGCCTCGCGGCATCGCTCGCGCCAGCGCAGTTCGCGCATGGCCTGCTCGGGTCCGCCGTGCAGGCCGGCCGGGCGATAGATCAGCTTGATGCGGGTGCGCACCGCGAACTGGATGTAGTCCGCCCCCGGGCGCAGATCGGGCCTGGGTGGGATGTCCAGCACGTTCAGCCAGTACAGGCTTTCGCGATCGGTGGGCAGCGCGGGCCCGGTGAACACCACGCCCAGGCTCTGCCGGCGGCCGGGATCGATGCGCACCATGGGCGGCGTGACCACGAAGGGCACCTGGATGTCCTGCGGCCTGGCCTCCGGGTTGCCGGCGTCGATCCAGGCCTGCATCAGCGCGGGCTGCCTGCCCACGTTGAGAACGTCGATGCGCGCGCCGCCAGCCCCACCGCGGTAGATCAGGCGCGTTGCGCCGAGCACCAGGGCCGCCCGCGCCGAAGGCCAGCAGGCGCTCTGCAGGGCCAGCGCCAGCAAGGCCTGAAGCAGCAGCCCCCTCGGTCGATGCGCTGGCGGCCGCCGGCCGGGTGCCGCGGCGCCCGCGGCGCCCCGCCCCGCCCAGGAATGCGACATGCTCGATCCCGCGCCGCGGCCGCGGCTTATTGGTAGATGACCGAGTAGGTGACCTGGGAGCTGAAGGCCCCGGCGGTGGCCGCGGCATTGGCGGCGTAGTACGCGACCAGGAAGGTCTGGGAACCCGCGCCACTGGTCAGGGTCGCCGTCGTCACGCCCTGTGAGCCGCTGGGCTTGCCGAGCACGGCCGAGCTGCCGTCGAGGTTCATCACGCAGGCTTCCACGTTGCTGGCGCTGGCGGTGGCGGTATTGCTCAGGCAACCCGAGGTGAAATCCTCGATGCCGCTGGCCTCGAAATACACCGTCGCCCCGGTCAGCCCGGTCGAGCAACCCGAGAAACTGATGGTCAGCGGAGTCGCGCCCGCCTTGCTCCCGACCGTCGACAGGGCCGCGGTGGACACCGTGGGCAGCACGAGGGTGGCATTGGCCGAACTGGTGCCGCCCGCGTTGATGGTGCAGGTATTGGCGGTCACCTGCCCGGTGATGGTGATGGTGCCGTCGCTGGCGTGCGCCGAAGGAGACGCCAGCATCGCCGCGGCCAGCAGCGCCGGCAGCGACAGCATGAACCAGGCGTGGCCGCGCACGCCGTCTCGGATGAATCGCATCACATTCCCCCACCGGAACTCTGCTGTGGACGCAGATCGCGGCTCATGGCCCTGAACCCAGGATCCGCCGCGCAGGGCGCGACGGGCATGGATGAGATCTTAGGGCCGGGGTATTATCAAAACGTCAAATCAAAACCATTTTCCGATGAGATTTCAATAGCCCATCGATATTCAACGAGAAAATCGCCTCGATTTACCCTGAAATTCCCATTCCAGGCCTTCGCGGCCCTGCGCGCGGCCGCCGCGGCCGCGAGGGTGTCCAGGATCCACTACGCTACCGTGCCTGTCCGCAACCCGGCAGCCCGGACCCGCGAGCCAGGCAGGCGCGCAGGGGCCCTCCCTCAAAGCGCACCCCATCGATCGGTATGCAAAACCTCGCCAGCAGCCCGCAAGCCCCAGGAACCAACGAGCTGCCCCGGGATCTGTCCGCGCACACTCCGATGATGCAGCAGTACCTGCGCATCAAGGCCGAGCACCCGGAGCACCTTTTGCTGTACCGCATGGGCGACTTCTACGAGTTGTTCTACGCCGACGCGCAGAAGGCAGCCCGCCTGCTCGACCTGACGCTGACCCGGCGCGGCCAGTCGGCCGGCGAGCCCATCATCATGGCCGGCGTGCCCGCGCAGGCGCTGGACAACTACCTGGCCAAGCTGGTGCGCCTGGGCGAATCGGTGGCCATTTGCGAGCAGATCGGGGATCCCGCCACCAGCAAGGGCCCGGTGGAGCGCCGCGTCGAGCGCGTGGTCACCCCGGGCACCCGGCTGCACGACGGACTGCTCGACGAGCGCAGCGACTGCGCGCTGCTGGCCGTGGCGCCGGCGGTCTCGCGCCGCCAGCCGGAAATCGGGCTGGCCTGGCTGGTGCTGTCCAGCGGCGCGCTGCACCTGGCGCAGTGCCGGGCCGAGGAGCTCGGCGCCTGGCTGTCGCGCATCCAGCCGGCCGAGGTGCTGTGGCCGGCCGGCGAGGCGCCCGACGAGCTGCCGCAGGACCTGCCGGTCACCCCCCGCGCGGCCTGGCAGTTCGACGCCGACGCCGGCCTGCAGCAACTGCGCCGCGTGCTGGGCGTGCATGACCTGGGGGCCTACGGCGCCGAGGGCCTGCCGCGCGCGCACGCCGCGGCGGCCGCCCTGCTGGGCTATGCCCAGCAGACCCAGGGCCGCGAGCTCGCGCACCTGGCCGAGCTGCAGGTCGAGCGGTTCGAGGATTGCGTGTTGCTGGACGCCAATGCCCGGCGCAACCTGGAGTTGTTCAGCACCCTGCGCGGCGAGGCCTCGCCCACCCTGCTGTCGGTGCTGGACAGCTGCGCCACCGCCGCGGGCAGCCGACTGCTGCGCACCTGGGTGGCGGCGCCACCGCGCGACCAGTCGGTGGCGCGCGCGCGCCACGCCGCGGTGCAGGCGCTGCAAGAGCAGGGTTTCGAGGATCTGCGCGAGGCGCTGCGCGGCCTGGCCGACCTGGAGCGCATCGCCGCGCGCACGGCGCTGCAACAGGTGCGGCCGCGTGAACTCTCGGCCCTGCGCGACACCCTGCAGCGCCTGCCGCGGGTGGCCGCCAGCGTGCAGGCGCCGGACCCCATGCTCGCGCAGCTGCGCGCCGCGCTGGAACCCGGCCAGGACGGGCTGGATCTGCTGCAGCGCGCGCTGGCCGAAAGCCCCGCGCTGAACCTGCGCGACGGAGGGGTGTTCGGCGAGGGCTTCGACGCCGAACTCGACGAGTTGCGCGCCATCGGGCGCGACTGCAGCTCCTTCCTGCTGGACATGGAGGCGCGCGAGCGCGAACGCACGGGCATCGCCAATCTGCGCGTGCTCTACAACAAGGTGCACGGCTTCGCCATCGAGGTCACGCGGGGCCAGGCCGACAAGGTGCCCGCGGACTACCGCCGGCGCCAGACTCTGAAGGGTTCGGAACGCTACATCACCCCCGAACTCAAGGCCTTCGAGGACAAGGCGCTATCGGCCCAGGAGCGCTCGCTGGCGCGCGAGCGAGCCCTGTGGGGCGAACTGCTGCAGGCGCTGCAGCCGGCGGTCGGCCCCTGGCAGCGCGCGGCGCGCGCGCTGGCGCGCCTGGACGTGCTGGGAGCGCTGGCCGAGCGCGCGCGCACCTGGGACTGGGTGCGCCCGGAGCTTTCGGCCCTGCCCGGCATCGAGATCCGCGCCGGAAGGCACCCCGTGGTGCAGGCCCAGGTGGATCGTTTCGTGCCCAACGACTGCCTGCTGCTGCCGGGCAGCCGCACCCAGATCATCACCGGCCCCAACATGGGGGGCAAGTCGACCTACATGCGCCAGACGGCGCTGATCGCCCTGCTGGCCTGCATGG
>JAKBBK010000032.1:24504-33596 GCA_021808525.1 Pseudomonadota bacterium | reverse complement strand
AGGGCTCCTGCGGCCCGGAGCTCTCCTGCGGCTCGGTCTCGCGCAGGCACAGCGCGCAGGCCGCGTCGAGCAGCGGCGCCACGCCCTGCCCGTGGGCGGCACTGACCGGCAGGGGCTGGCCCAGTCCCAGCTCGTGGAATTCAGCCATGGCCGCCGGGCTCAGGCCCTCGGCCTTGTTGACCGCCAGCAGCACGGGCTTGCCGGTCTTGCGCAGATAGGCGGCGATGTGCTGGTCCTGGGGCGCCAGCCCCGTGCGGGCATCCACCAGGAACACCACCACGTCGGCCTCGGCGATGGCCTGCCGGGTCTGGCGTGCCATCTCGGCGACGATGCCGGTGTCGACCACCGGCTCGAATCCGCCGGTGTCGACCACCAGCAAGGCCTGATCGCGCCACTTCGCGCGACCGTAGTGGCGGTCGCGGGTCAGGCCCGGAATGTCGGCGACGATGGCGTCGCGCGAGCGGGTGATGCGATTGAACAGGGTCGACTTGCCCACGTTGGGGCGGCCGACCAGGGCGAGCACGGGTACCATCAAATCATGTCCGGCGATCGGCTTCGGGCCGCGCCTCAGCGCGGCAGGAACCCGTAGATGCCGCCCTTGCTGGTCACCACGACCAGCGTGTCGCCGGCCAGGATCATCGGCGAGTCGATGGCCGAGCCATCGGTGGAAGCTCGACCGATGATCTGGCCGTCCTTGGCGTCGAGGAAGGACACGTAGCCCTGCAGGTCACCCACGGCCACCGTGTGCCCCAGCAGCAGCGGCGCGCCCAGCTTGCGGTACTTGAGCTGGTCGTTGTGCCACAGTTCCTTGCCATCGGTCGCGGAATAGGCCTGCACGACCCCGTCGGCCTGCGTGGCCACCAGCTCCCGGCCGTTCTGGCTCACCGAGCTGTAGCCGTCCGCCCGCGCCGACCACAGCAGATGCCCGCTGGTCATGTCCACGCAACCCAGGTCCGACTGGTAGGCCCTCGAGCAGGCCAGGCCCTGGGCCAGCGAGGGCGTGCCCGTGATGCTCACCAGGCGCTCCACTTCGGTGACGCCGTGCGGGCGCCCGATCTGCGCGTCCCACAAGGCGGTGCCGTCGGCGAGGCGCACGGCACGCAGGCGCCCACGCGCGTCGCCGAACACGATGTCGCCATCGGCCAGGGCCATGCCCGAGCCGCGTTGCAACAACAGCGCGGGCGCGCTGAACGTGTCGTCCCAGCGCTTGGCCCCCGTGGCGGCGTCGAAGGCCCACAGGTGCTGGTCGGCAGCCTGCACGACGATGATGCCCCCGAACACGGCGGGCGGAGTGATCACGCTGCTGGGCAGCTGGTAGCGCCAGAGGATCTGGCCCTGCGGACCCAGCGAGACGACCTGGTTGCGGGTGTTCACCACGGCGCTGAAATTGCCGTCGCTGCCCACGCCTGCGCTGAGGCCGCCGTCGACATGGCTGTGCCACAGCTCGCGCCCACCCGAGGCGCTCAGGCACAGCACATCGCCGTTGGACGAGGCCACCACCACGCGCCCGCCCGCCACCGCGGCGTGGAAGGTCGACGGCACGGGCCCGACGCTGTCGTGCCAGACCGTGTCCACGTGCAGGATCGGAGGCACCGGTCCCAGCGGGGTCGGATCCGGCTGCTTGGGTGTCGACGAACAGGCCCCCAGCACGGCCGCCAGGCCCAGGGCCAGTCCCGCACCCAGCATGCGCGCAAGGCGCGCCATCCACGGTCCGCGCATCATTCGGTTCCCCCGACGCTCTCGATCTTGATCTGCAGCAGCTGACGCAGCGCCGCGTCGGGCGCCAGTTCGGACAGCGCCTGTTCGTAGGCCTTGCGCGCCTGCGCGCGTTCGCCCTGCGCCGCGTAGACATCGCCGCGCCGGGTCTGGAACAGGGCGTCGAAGGCCGGGACGGGCGGCGTCTGCAGGGTGTGCAGCGCGGCCTCGTACTGACGCGCGTCGATCTGAAGCGCCGCCAGGTTCAGCAGGGCCGCCGCGCGTTGCGCGGCCACCGGCCCATGGCCGCCGGCCCATTCCAGCACGGGCAGGGCCTGCGCCTGCCTGCCGGCCTGGTCATAGGCGCGGGCCAGCGCCAGCGCGCCCATCTGCGCGTACACCGTGGACCCATAATCCTGGCGCAGCTTGCCGAAGATCGGTGCCGCGTCGTTCAGATCGCTGGCGGCGATGCGCTGGGCGAGCTGCGTGTACAGGCTCGAGGCCTGCGCCGCGCGCCGGCTGGTCCACCAATGCCAACCGCTCCATCCGGCCCAGGCCAGCGCCGCGACCAGCAGCAGCCCCGAGATGGCGGTACCCCACTGCTGCCAGAAGGCTCGCAGCTGTTCGATCTGATCCTGTTCTTCGAGGTTGTAGCTCATGGACTCGGCACGGGTTGGCGAAGGAGCATTCTAGTTCTGCGCATCGGCGCCTCGCGCCTCAGGCACCGCTGCTCAGGCAGTCGATGAGCAGCGAGGGCGGCTGCAGCGGCACGCTGCGTTGTTGCTGCTCGCCGCCGGCACGCAGGGACTTCACGCCGACCTCGCCGGCCAGCCATTCGCTCTCGCCGAAGATCAAGGCATGGCGCGCGCCGCTTGCATCGGCCTTTTTCATCTGCGACTTCAGGCTTCCGCCTCCCGCGTGCATGAGCACGGCGAGGCCGGCGGCGCGCAGTTCCTCGGCCACCTGCAGCGCGCGCGGCAGCGCCGGGGCATGCGCCAGCACCAGGTAGGCATCCGGCATGGGGGCCTGCGGCTGGCGCTCGCCCTGCGCCAGCAGGTCGAGCACGCGCTCGATGCCCAGGGCCCAGCCGCAGGCCGGCGCCGGCTTGCCGCCGATCTGCTCGATCAATCCGTCGTAGCGTCCTCCCGCGCACACCGTGCCCTGCGCCCCGAGCTGGTCGCTGACCCACTCGAACACCGTGAGGTTGTAGTAGTCCAGCCCACGCACCAGACGCGGGTTGACGCTGAATTCCTGGCCCGCCGCGCGCAGGAGTTGCTGCAGCCCCTCGAAATGCGCGCGGGATTCCTCGCCGAGTTCGTCCAGCAGGCGCGGCGCGCCCTGCACCAGTTCCTGCATCGCCGGATTCTTCGTATCCAGGATGCGCAGAGGGTTGCTATGCAGGCGCCGACGGGCGTCCTCGTCGAGCTGCTCCGCGTGCGCCTCGAAATAGGCGATGAGCTTCGCGCGATGGCTCGCGCGCTCGGCCGACTGCCCCAGGCAGTTGATCTCCAGGCGCAAGCCCCGCAGCCCCAGCATGGTCCACAGGCGCCGGGCCATGAGAATCAGTTCGGCGTCGACATCGGGACCGCCGAAGCCCAGCGCCTCGGCCCCGACCTGGTGGAACTGACGGTAGCGCCCGCGCTGTGGGCGCTCGTGGCGGAACATGGGGCCGGTGTACCACAGGCGCTTGCCCCCGTCGTACAGCAGGTTGTGCTCGACCGTGGCCCGGACGATGGCGGCCGTGTTCTCCGGACGCAGGGTCAGCGGCTCGCCGTTGAGCGAGTCGGTGAAGCTGTACATCTCCTTCTCGACGATGTCGGTGACCTCGCCGATGCCGCGCACGAACAAGGGAGTGGGCTCGACAATGGGTGTGCGCACGTTGCGATAGCCATAGGCGCGCATGAGTTCGCGCACTTGGGACTCGAACCACTCCCAGCGCGCCGATTCCGGCGGAAGGATGTCGTTCATGCCCTTGACGGCGCTGAGCTTGGAAGTCATGTGGAAAATCGGAATGCGAAACGGAATGCGAAACGGAATGCGGATCGGGATTCGGGTCGGGAACGCGACATGCGCCCGTCCCGGCGGACAGCCGCGCGCGCACCGCGAGCCCGGAATTTCAGGGTTGCGCCTCGACGCGCTGGCCCCAGCGCCGGCGTATGTATTCGTCGACCAGGGTGATGAACTGCACGGCGATATCCTCGCCGCGCAGCGTGTGGCGCTTCTCGCCGTCGACGTACACCGGCGCGGCCGGCTGCTCGCCGGTGCCGGGCAGGCTGATGCCGATGTCGGCATGGCGGCTCTCGCCGGGGCCGTTGACGATGCAGCCCATCACCGCCACGCGCAGGGTCTCCACGCCGGGGAATTCGCGGCGCCAGCTGGGCATGCGCTCGCGCAGGTGTGCATCGATGTCGCGCGCCAGCTCCTGGAACACGCTGCTGGTCGTGCGCCCGCAACCCGGGCAGGCGGTGACGCTGGGGGTGAAGGTGCGCAGGCCCAGCGCCTGCAGGATTTCCAGCGCGACCACCACTTCCTGGGTGCGTGCCTCGCCCGGCTGCGGAGTCAGGGATACGCGAATGGTGTCGCCAATCCCCTCCTGCAGCAGGATGGACAGCGCCGCCGTCGAGGCCACGGTGCCGCGCGTGCCCATGCCGGCCTCGGTCAGGCCCAGGTGCAGCGCGTAGTCGCAGCGCCGGGCCAGCTCGCGGTAGACGGCGACCAGATCGCGCACCGCCGAGACCTTGCAGGACAACAGGATCTGGTGCCCGGGCAGGCCGAGTTCCTCGGCCCGTTGCGCGGACTCCAGCGCCGAGCGGATCAGCGCTTCGTACATGACCTGCCGGGCATCACGGGGACGCGGGAGCGCGGCGTTCGCGTCCATCAGGGAGGCCAGCAGTTCCTGGTCCAGACTGCCCCAGTTCACGCCGATGCGCACCGGACGGTCCCAGCGCGCGGCGACCTCGATCATCTGCGCGAACTGCCGGTCCTTCTTGTCGCCCTTGCCCACGTTGCCAGGGTTGATGCGGTACTTGGACAGGGCCTGCGCGCAATCGGGATGGCGCGTGAGCAGCAGGTGCCCGTTGTAGTGGAAATCGCCCACCAGGGGCACCTCGACGCCCATGCGGTCGAGCTGCTCGCGGATGCGCGGCACCGCGGCGGCGGCCTCGTCGGTGTTCACGGTCAGGCGCACCAGCTCGGAACCCGCCTGCGCCAGCTCCTTGACCTGGATGGCCGTGCCCACCACGTCGGCGGTATCGGTGTTGGTCATCGACTGCACGCGCACCGGCGCGTCCCCCCCCACGGTGAGCCTGTGCGAACCCCAGGTCACCACGGCCTGGCGGGTCCGATGGCGACGCGGCACGGCGTCGTCGATGTCCGCGTCGCCCGCGGCGACGCCCAGCATGTCATTCATGGCCCAACCTTCAAGGTGCCGCGCCCTTCAGCACCAGGCGCGCGACGTTGTCACCGCCGGCAGGCAGCGCCACCGGCTTGCCGCCGAGGCTGACGCGGGTCTGCGCGGCATTGCCCACGGTCAGGCGCAGGGGAAAGTCAGTCGCCAGCGTGGGCACCTCCCGCGAGGCTCCGGCCGCCAGCAATCCCGTGAACAGCACCCGTCCCGCCTGCGAGCGTACGCGTACCCAGCTTTGCGCGCTGGCGCTCAGCGACAGCAGGGGGCCCGGCGGCCCGGCCGGCAGCGACGCGGTAGCTGCCGGGGCGGAGGCGCCGGCCGGCTGGCGCGCGGCCGATGCCGCCGCGCTCGCCGAGGGGCGGGCCGGGGCCGCCCCGGGCTGCGCGGAGGGATTCGAGGCGGCCGGGGAATTCGAAGGGCTGGAAAGGCTCGAAGTCCCGCCCGCCGCGGCAGAAGCCGCCGGGGCGGCGGCCGAAGCCGCGGGGGGCGTGGAGCTCGTCGAGGCCGCCGAGGTGGTCGTGATGCTCTGCGCCCCCGGCGCCGGCGTGCCGGCTCGATGCGACAGCAAGGCGCGCAATTGCTGGGCCACATATCCCAGGCGATCCGAGCGCGGCAGGAACAGCAGGCCCAGCGCCACCACCACGACCACCACGCCCAGCCACACCAGGCGCCGACTCGACCCATGCGTGCCCACCGGCTCCGCGGGGCGCACCGGGCCCATGGTCACGCCCGGCGCGGGGACGATGGGCGTGCCGCGCACGAACACCGGTGGCAAGGGGCGCAGCACGGCCTCGGCATCGGCCCGTACCGCCTTGGCGGCGGCCCGCAGCAGGCCTCGGGCATGGGCGGGATCGTGCAGGCGGCTCCAATCGCCCGACTCCAGCGCGGAGATCTTGTCGGCCGACACCTTGAGCTGCGAGGCCAGCTCGGTCAGGCTGCGACCGGCGGCCTCGCGCGCGGCGCGCAGCAAGGCGCCGGCCTGACGGCGACCGGCCAGCTCGCTCTCGTCGCCGTCGTCGGCGGCGCCGGCTTGCGGATTCCTCGTGGGCGGGTTCGACACGGGGAACTCAGTGCGGTAGCAAGGCGGAGTCGTCGTAATGCCCCTGCTGGGCCGCGATGGCCTCGGCCGAGTCGGGGAACTTCTGCACCAACTGCTGCGACCACTGGTTGGCGCTGACCATGTCGCCGGATTTGCGCGCGATGAGCACGCCCAGCCACAGGGTCTGCGCGGTGGCGGCGCTGCCCGAGTTGACCCGGCCGATGTAGAACATGGCCTTGGAATACTCGTGACGCAGGTACTGGACCATGGCCAGATTGGTGGCCAGCGCCGGATTGGCAGGATTCAGCGCGAAGCCCTCGCGGAGGGTCTTCTCGGCACCCGGGAGATCTCCGGCCCGGTACTGGCACACGCCGTAGGCCAGGTCGGTGCGCTGCGCATTGCGGTAACCGGGCACCGCCAGCGCCTTGCTGAACATCTTGAAGGACTCGGGATAGCGCTTGACCGAGCACAGGAACCAGCCGTAGTTGTGCAGGGTGTCGGGGTTGTCCGGTGCCAGGGACAGCGCCTTGCGGAAGCTGGTCTCGGCCTGGTCATTCTGGCCCAGGCTCATGTGGATCAGCGCCTGCATGGTGTAGGCCGGCACGTAGCCTGGATCCTCCTGCAGCGCCTGCGTGACCTCGCCCAGGGCAACGTCGGGTTGCCCGCGCTGGTAGTAGCCCTCCGCCAGCTCCAGGCGGATGCGCGCGCTCTTGTCGGACTGGGTGGCCTTGGCTCCCGGCGCGGTACCGGCGTAATTGCCGCTGCCGCTGCCCGGCGCGGCGCAGCCGCCCAGCAGTCCCAGCGCGAGGCCGAGCGACAACGCGGCCGCCGCGCGGGCCTTGCGCAGCCTTGCGGCGCGAAATCGAGTCACGGGTGCATTCATGCCGATCGTCCCTGGTTCGCTGCAGGCGCGGCGTCGGACGCCGCGATGGCCACCACGCGGGAAGCGCGCCGGGTGGTGCGGTCGAGCACCTCCCCGGCCAGCTGCCCGCAGGCGGCATCGATGTCGTCGCCACGGGTCTTGCGTACCGTGGCCACGATCCCGGCTTCGATCAGCAGCGATGCGAACGCCGCCACGCGCTGCGGCGACGAGCGCCGCAGGCCGGAACCGGGGAATGGATTGAAGGGGATCAGGTTGCACTTCCAGGGGAAGCGCCCTCGCATCAGCTCGATGAGCTGGCGCGCGTGCTCGGGGCTGTCGTTGACACCGTCGAGCATGCAGTATTCGAAGGTGATGAAATCCCGCGGCGCGTGGGCCAGGTAGCGCTCGCAGGCAGCCAGCAGTTCGGACAGCGGGTATTTGCGGTTCAGCGGAACCAGCTGGTCGCGCAGCGCATCGTTCGGGGCGTGCAGGGAAACCGCAAGCGCCACCGGACAATCGGCCGCCAGGCGGTCGATCATGGGCACCACGCCGGAAGTCGAGACCGTGACCCGGCGGCGCGACAGGCCGTAGGCGTCGTCGTCGAGCATCACCCGCAAGGCAGGGATCAGGGCCCCATAATTCTGCAGGGGTTCGCCCATGCCCATCATCACCACGTTGGAGATCGCGCGCTCGCCCTCGGGCAGCCCGAGCTCGCGGCGCATGGTGAACTCGGCCCACCACAACTGGGCCAGGATCTCCGAGCTCTCCAGGTTGCGCGCGAAACCCTGCGCCCCGGTGGAGCAGAAGCTGCAGGCCATCGCGCAGCCTGCCTGCGAAGACACGCACAGGGTATTGCGCGAGCTCTCGGGAATGAACACCGACTCCACCGCGTTTCCGGCGCCGACATCGAACAGCCACTTCACGGTGCCGTCGCGCGAGCGCTGCTCGCTGAGCACGGGCAGGGCCCGCACGCAGGCGTTTTGCTCGAGCCAGGCACGCAGCGGGCGCGCCAGGTCGGTCATGGCCTCGAAGTCGGCCACGCCGCGCTGGTGCACCCAGTGCATCACCTGGCGCGCGCGGAAAGCCTTGTGACCCGCGCGGCCGAGCCAATCCACCAGGCCGGCCTGGTCGAACTGCAGCAGGTTGGCGCCTTGGTTCATCGCGGGACGGGCGGGCAGGGTTCTCAGCGCGAGAAGATCCAGTTCGACGGGAAGAAGAACGCGATCTCGATGGCGGCATTCTCCGCGCTGTCGGAGCCGTGCACCGCGTTGGCGTCGATGCTGTCGGCGAAATCCGCGCGGATGGTGCCGGGGGCCGCCTTCTTCGGATCGGTGGCGCCCATCAGTTCGCGGTTGCGCATGATGGCATCCGGACCTTCCAGCACCTGCACCAGCACGGGGCCGGAGACCATGAAATCCACCAGGTCCTTGAAGAAGGGGCGCTCCTTGTGCACCGCGTAGAAGCCTTCGGCCTCGGCGCGCGACAGGTGCATCATGCGGGCCGCCACGACCTTCAGGCCGGCGGTCTCGAAACGATCCAGGATCTTGCCGATGCAATTCTTGGCCACGGCATCGGGCTTGATGATCGAGAGCGTGCGCTCCATGGGTTTTCTCTCCAGATAATCAAAACATTAAACGGAAATTGTAAGGCCCTGCGCGAAGGCGCCCAGAGCCCTGCTCGGAAGGCCCTGCATCAGCGTGAATGATTCCGGCGCTTGGGCGCTGCCTTCGGAAAGGGGGATTGCGGGGACCCCATGCCCAGGGCCGAGCGCGTCGGATCGGGCTGTCGCCCCCCCGCCCCGCCCTTGCGCGGCCCCTTGCGTGCTCGCTCGCCGTTGCGGGGCCCGCGCGAACGGGCCGGGCCGCCGCCGCCGGACTTGCCGAACAGCGCGTCCACCGCGCTCATCGCATAGCTGTTGGGTCCGGGCTCGCGCTCGGGCAGATCGGATTCCTCGTGCAGCGCCGCGTTGCGCATGCTGGCCATGCGGGCTTCGCGGCTGGCACGCCCGAACAGGGCATCGACCGCGCTCATCGCGTAGCTGTTCGGCCCGGGCTCGCGCTCACCGCGTTCGGCACGCTCGGCACGCTCGG
>JAKBBK010000032.1:5222-24404 GCA_021808525.1 Pseudomonadota bacterium | reverse complement strand
TCGGCACGCTCGGCACGCTCGGGGCGTTCGCCGCGCTCCGGACGTTCACCGCGTTCGGCACGGTCGGGACGCGGGCCGCCCTGCTTGCGCCTGTTGCCCTGCTGGGGCCCCGAGGCCCCCGTCGGCGCGGCCGGCGCGGCGCGCCCTCCCTTGCGGCGTGCCGTCTGCCCGGCGCCCAGGCCGGCGCGGCTCATCAGCGCCTTCACGTCGTCGCGATCGATTTCGGCGAAATCCCCGCGGCGCAGGCCGGCAGGCAGCGCGATGGAGCCGTAGCGCACCCGGATCAGGCGGCTGACGGTCAGGCCCACGGCCTCGAACAGGCGCCGCACCTCGCGGTTGCGGCCCTCGGCGATCACGGCGCGCCACCAGCGGTTCGCGCCCTCGCCGCCGGCTTCTTCCAGGCTCAGGAAACGCGCCGGGCCGTCGCTGAGCTCCACACCTTCCAGAAGGCGCGAGCGCATCTGGTCATCCAGCTGGCCGAGCACGCGCACCGCGTATTCGCGCTCCACGCCCTGGCTGGGGTGCATCAGCTTGTTGGCCAGCTCGCCCGAGGTGGTCAACAGCAGCAGGCCCTCGGTGTTGATGTCCAGGCGCCCGACGGCCGTCCACTTGGCGTTGTGCACCCTCGGCAGGTTGCGGAACACGGTGGGTCGCCCATCCGGGTCCTTGAAGGTGACGACCTCGCCCACCGGCTTGTGATAGACCAGCATGCGCGCCGGCGGCGGCGCGATGCGGATCTTGAGCGGCTTGCCGTTGACCCGGATCTGGTCCCCCGGCTGGATGCGCTGCCCCAGGTGCGCGGGCTCGCCGTTGACGGACACGCGGCCTTCCTGGATCAATTCCTCCATCTCGCGCCGCGAGCCGATGCCTCCCTGTGCCAGCACCTTGTGCAGCTTGGGCGCCTCCGGGGACGGGGCGAGCACGCGCCGCACCCCGGGCTCCGCGCTGTCGGCGAGTTCGACCGCGCGGTCGAAATCCCCCGACACCACCTCCTCGATGCGCACCGGCGGGGTGCCTGCCCGTGGGCCGGGCGATGCGCCGGCCGGCTTGCCCTGCGCGCGATTGCGCCCGCCTCGGCGCGGCGGGCGCTGCCCCTGCGTGCCGCGCTCGCCCCCCGCCTCGGAGGAAAGCCCGGCCGCGGCATCGGAGGCGGCTTCTGCAGGAGCCCCTTCGGCGAAATCCGCGCCGAATTCGCCCTGGCCTTCTCCGCCGCCCTGGGCCGAGGCCTCGCGCGGCCCCTTGCCGTTGCGGCGACGACGGCGGCGCGCGCCGTCGCGGCGCGGCTGCGAGCCGGCTTCGCCGGCGGAGGCGCCGGAAGCCTCCGGACCCGCCGCGGCCGATGGCGCGGCAGGAGGCTCGGAGGCGGTGTGATCGTGATCGGGATCGGACATGGAAGCTTTCTTCGTGGGTCGATTCAGCCCGGGAACGCCGCTGCTGGCGGCTCCTCGGGTGCGCCGGGCGCATCCAGGATGGAGGCGTCGGTCGCGGCAATGTGGGACAAGGGTGCCTCGGGCACCCGTTGCGGGTCTTCGAGCGCCAGCTCGGCGCTGGCTTCGGCAGAGGCATCGGCGGGCTGCTGCTCTCCCGCAGCCTCCGGCGCGGCGCCGCCGACCAGCAGCTCGATCTGCTTCGGATCCACCGCATCGCTCGCCGGCTCCTCCAACTGGGCCAGGGTGCGCAATCCCAGGTCGTCCAGGAACTGGCGGGTGGTCGCGAACAACACCGGGCGGCCCGGGCCCTCGCGGTGGCCGATGGCCTCGATCCAGCCGCGATCCTCGAGCTGGCGAAGAATCTGCGCGTTCACGCTGACTCCCCGAATGTCCTCGATGTCGCCGCGGGTCACCGGCTGGCGGTGCGCGATGATGGCCAGGGTTTCCTGTACCGCGCGGGAATACCGGGGCGGTCGTTCCGGGTTCAGGCGCTGGAGGTAGGGCTGCATGTCCTCGCGGCTCTGGAACCGCCAGCCTCCGACCACCTCGCGCAGCTCCACCCCACGGTCGCGCCAATCCTCCTGCAACTCCGCGAGCAGGGCGCGCACCGTCTCCGCCTCGAGCTGGTCGTCGAACAGACCGCGCAGCGCCGCGAGGCTCAAGGCTTGGGTGGCACACAACAGCGCGGTCTCGAGGACCCGCTTGGCCCATGCAGTGTTCATTCGTGAAAGGGTTCGCGCGCAGGATGCGCCACGACCGGCCCTCCCGAGCCGGTGTCCGACATGCATTCGAAATGCGCCGTGCCCCCTGGCACCAGGACCCGCGGCGCCATCGCGCACGCGTCGGGGGCACGCTCCGGCCTGCGGCCGCTTCGCAAACAGGCCTTGGCATGCTTGCGCCGGCAGCCGCGCCGGGCGTCGCGCCGGGTTGCCCCGGCCGCTTCGCGACCGTCGGGCGGACTGCTCCGGCACAACGATGAACCCGAATTGTAAACCACCCTCTGCCCAGGCCCCGCAAAATCCCCGCGTGCCCCCGCGCAGCGTCACCGCCCAGCAACGCAACCCGGCTCCGCGGCCCGGCTTGCTCCGCAAGGGCCGCGCCGCCCCGGCCTGCCCCGCGTTCAGCCCTTCGCTGCGCCCGCCCGCGCGGCGTGGATGGCCTCGGGGGCCGGCGCGTAGAAGGCATCGGCATGCACGTCGCGCGAAGCCAGGCCGCGGGTCAGCAGTTCCGCGCTCACCGCCTCGACCATCGCGGGAGACCCGGCCAGGTACACCTTGGCGTCGCGGAAATCCTTCACGTCGGCGAACAGCGCATCGCCCACGCGGCCGCCGCGCAGGCCGCCGGGCGCGTCGAACTCGACCACCACGTGGGCCCGGAACTGGGCATGCCGTCTGGCCAGCTCCTCCATGCGATCGACGCCATAGACCTCGGACACGCTGCGGAAACCCGCGTACAGCACCACCGGATCGGTCTTGCCATTGTCCAGCGCGGTCTGCACCACCGAGAGCATCGGCCCCAGCCCGGTCCCCGCGGCCACCGCGTACAGGGGCCCCTCGTGCCGGGGGCGGAAGTAGGCCCTGCCCATCGGGCCTTCGAGGCGCAACTCGGTGCCGGCGACGATCGCCTCGCCGAGCAGCCCGCTGAAGGAGCCGGAGGGTGTGCGCCGGATGTGGAATTCCAGCTCGCCGTCGTACTCCGCCTCGACCGGCGTGCCCGCCATGGAGAAATCGCGCCCGATCCATTCGCCGCGGGCATCGCGCGCCCGCAGGTGCGCGTACTGCCCGGCCGAGAACAGGAAGGGCCCGCCCGCGGCTGCGTCGGCCCCCGCGCCGTCGCCGCCCTCGCCCAGGTCGGCGACGATGCGCAGGCGCAGCGCGAAGACCTCGGGCGCCAGCTCGCGCAACCACAGCACGCGGCAGGCCAGGCTGCGAATGGGGTGTTCGATGTAATCGTCGGTATCCACGAGACCCAGTTGTACATCGCCGACGATGCGGCTGCTGCAGGCCAGGATGATTCCCTGCTCACGCTGCGAGGCGGGCAGCGCGCCGGGCTGGTAGCCCTGCAAGTCCACCTCGCCGCGCTCGAGCACGCATTTGCAGCTCCCGCATTCCCCGCGCTTGCAGGACCAGCCGATGGGCACGCGGTGGCGACGCAGCACCTTGAGCAGGTTCTCGTCGGCTTCGGCCTGCAGCTGCAGGCCCAGGGCGGGAATGGAGACGGTCGGCATGAGCGAGGGGGCGCACCGCGCGGCCCGGCCGATGCCAGGGCCGCCGGATCGAAGCCGGGATGATACGGGGCGGCACCGGCGCATGTCGGGCGCGAACCGCGCGGAGCCTGTCAAAATAGCAGCCATGCACCGAGCATCGATCCATCATTGCAATCTTTGCGGCGCACCGGTCGAGCACCGGGTGCCGGAAGGCGACACCCACCCCCGGGCGGTTTGCATCGCCTGCTCGCACATCCAGTACGAGAACCCGCGCAACATCGTGGGCACGCTGCCGGTGTGGCAGGACAAGGTGCTGCTGTGCCGGCGCGCCATCGAGCCGCGTCACGGCCTGTGGACCCTCCCGGCGGGATTCATGGAACTCGATGAGACCACCGAGCAGGGGGCGCTGCGGGAAACCGAGGAAGAGGCCGGCGCTCGCGTCGAACTCGACGGCCTGTACAGCGTGGTCAACGTGCGCCCGGTCAGCCAGGTCTACCTGCTGTATCGCGCACGCCTGCTGGAGCCCCGCTGGGATCCCGGCCCGGAAACCCTGGAGGCGGCACTGTTCGGCGCCGAGGAAGTGCCCTGGGAGCGGATGGCCTTCCGTGCGGTGGCGGAAACCCTGAGGCGCTATTTCGACGAGCAGCGCGCCGGCCGCGGCTGGGCGCTGCAGACCTTCGACGTGGCGTAGGCGGCCGCGGCCCGGCAGGAGCGCGCTCGGCGGCTTGCGCTCCCGGGGCGCGCCCATGCTCAGGCACAGTAGCCGTGAAGGGCGCCGGGGCCGCCGGCCTGCGTCAGGCGCCACAGGCCCCACAGGGCGAAGCCCAGCAGCACGCCCGCGGCGCCCAGGCGCGCGACCCGGGCGGTGGCGCGCTGGCTGAGCCTGCGCAGCAGGTGCCCGGCCAGCAGCATATGCGGCAGCGTGCCGGCACCGAAGGCCAGCATGCCCAGGGCACCGCCCAGCGCGCTTCCGCTGAGCAAGGCCAGCGACAGGGCCGAGTACACCAGTCCGCAGGGCAGCAGGCCCCACAGCAGGCCGGCGCCCACGCGCCGCGGCAGGCTCGCCAGGGGCAACAGGCCGCGCAGGGCCCGCGCGCCGGCCTCGCCCAGCCGGGTGCGCAACACCGCGGCCCAGGCGAAATGCGGCGTGCGCATGCCGGCTTCGCCGCGCAAGGCGGCCAGCACCAGCCAGATTGCGCTGGCGGCCAGCACACCGTTGCCCAAAAGGTACAGGAACAGCTGTAGCGGCCGCAGCTGCACGGCCCACAGACCGGAGCCGATCGCCCCGGCCACCAGGCCCAGCAAGCCGTAGGTGAACACCCGGCCCAGCTGCAGCTGGGCCGAGCGCCAGAGCAGGCGCCGGGCCGGCCAGAGCACCTGTTCGCGCGCCTCGGGGAGGCCGGTCGCCGCGCCGGACGGCTGCATCGCGCGCTCCCCGGCGACGACCAATCCGCCACACATGGCCGCGCAATGCAAGCCCCCCGTCAGTCCCATCAGTAACAATGTAAGAAAAAGGCTGATCTGCATCAGGAAATCCTCTGCATTTCCGTGATATAACAAAACCAATAACCTTTCGAGCAAAAATCATGAAGCTGACGCCCGCCGCCACCGTCCACCGCATGGACAAGCCGCACCCCTGCGATGTCTGCTTCCAGAGCCGGTTCTGCCTGCCCATCTCCCTGCCCGCGGACCAGATGGAGCGCATGCGCGACATCATGCAGAACACCGTGCGAGTGACCAAGGGCGAGCGCCTGTTCGAGGGCGGCCAGCCCATGGACAAGGTGTATTCGGTGCACGCCGGCTCCTTCAAGTCCATGGTGAGCAGCCCCGACGGGCGCCAGCAGATCGTGGGATTCCACGTTCCCGGGGAAATGATGGGCCTGGAGGGCTTCTCCACCCGCATCTACATGACCGAGGCGGTGGCGCTGGAAGACAGCGAAGCCTGCGAGATCGACGTGCGCGTGCTCGAGAACAGCGCGCGCGAGCTGCCCACGCTGCAGCACCAGATCCACTGCCTGATCGGCAACCGCCTGGCCCGCGCGCAGCAGGATCAGTTCGTGCTGGGCAGCATGCAGGCCGACGAGCGCCTGGCCCGCTTCCTGCTCGACCTGTCCGAGCGCTACAAGGCGCGCGGCCTGTCGCCCGACGAATTCGTGCTGCGCATGAGCCGCGAGGAGATCGGCAGCTACCTGGGGCTGAAGCTGGAGACGGTCAGCCGCCTGATGTCGCGTTTTCACCAGGCCGGACTGATCCACGTGGCGCAACGCCAGGTGCGCATCACCAACCGCGACGGCCTCATCGAACTGCTCAGCCACGAGGTCTGAGACCCGGCACCCGGGAGCCCGCGCTAGTCCGGATCGCCGGGGTCCTCGAACACGTCGCCCGCGCCGGGCGGCCGGCGAGCCAGCAGCCACAGGTTCAGGGCGCTGGCTGCCCAGCAGGCCAGCCACTGGCCGAAGAATCCCAGGGAGTACAGCAGGGCTGGCGGCCATTGCGCCACGGCCATCGGGGCGTGCCGCACAGGGTCCAGCAGGCTGAACATCACCGCGCTGGCCGCCAGGGCGACCAGGAAGGCGGGCCACAGGGCGCGCAGGTAGTCGGCATCGCAACGTCGCATGCTCGCTCTCCTCGATGCGCGGCCGGACCGGCCGCGGGACGGCTGGGTTCACACCGGATCAGACCCGCCCGGCCCTCGACGCGCTCGCGGCGGGCGGCACGATGGGGGCCAGCCTCGCCGGCGCCTCGACCTCCTCGTCGGCGGCGTGGCGCGCGATCAGCACCGTGACCACGCTGGCCGCCAGGACGGCGCCGAACAATCCGATCAGCAGCCACAGCACGGGCACGCGCCACCAGGCGCGCGCGCCCTCGCGCGGCCTCGCGCTCTCGGGCTCAGGGAACGATGAAGGTGCTGTCATGGTGCACGCTCACGGGATTCGCGCCTTCGCTGCGCGCGGTGATCTCCACGTGGTAGACCCCGCTGCGCGCCCCGTCGGTGGGAATCGCCAGTTCCAGCGGGTGCAGCAGGTTGCTGGAGGCCGCCAGCTCGATGCCCTGCCTGGGGCTCACCACCACCAGGCCGGGCGGCCCCTGCACGTCGAAGACCATGCGGCGCGGCGTGTCGGACGCGTTCATCAACTGGATCTGGTACACGTTCTCCAGCAGGCCCCCGGGGATCTCGCGAGCCAGCACGCGGCGATCCCGCATGACGTCGAGCTTGACCGTCTGGCGCATGGCCAGTCCGCCCACGAACAGCCCCACCATGGCCACCAGGATGGCGCTGTAGATCAGGATGCGCGGGCGCAGCAGGTGCGCCCACTGCTGGCGCCGGCTCCAGTGCCCCTCCAGCGCGTTCTCGCTGGAATAGCGGATGAGCCCGCGCGGGGTGTTCATCTTGTCCATGACCTGGTCGCAGGCGTCGGCGCAGGCGCCGCAGCCGATGCACATGTACTGCAGCCCCTCGCGGATGTCGATGCCCGTGGGGCACACCTGCACGCAGATCGAGCAGTCCACGCAGTCGCCCTTGCCCTGCGCGCGCGCGGGCAGTTCGCGCCGGCGCTTGCCGCGCGGCTCGCCGCGTTCGGGATCGTAGGTGACGATCAGCGTGTCCCGATCGAACATCACGGACTGGAAGCGCGCATAGGGGCACATGTACTTGCACACCTGTTCACGCATGAACCCCGCGTTGCCGTAGGTGGCGAAACCGTAGAACAGGATCCAGAAGGTCTCCCAGCCTCCCAGCCCCAGGGTCAGCACCTCCCGCACCAGGGTGCGGATGGGCGTGAAATAGCCCACGAAGGTGAAACCCGTCCACAGTGCCACGCCGATCCACAGCGCGTGCTTGGCGGCCTTGCGCGCGAACTTGCGCGGGCTCATGGGCTGCGAGTCCAGGCGGATGCGCGCGAGGCGGTCGCCCTCCACCCAGTGCTCGATCCACATGAAGATCTGGGTGTACACGGTCTGCGGGCAGGCATAGCCGCAGAACAGGCGCCCGGCGATGGCGGTGAACAGGAACAGCCCGTAGGCCGAGATGATCAGCAGCAGCGCCAGGAAGATCACATCCTGAGGCCACAGGATCAGGCCGAAAAAGTAGAACTTGCGGTGCACCAGGTCCAGCAGCATGGCCTGGCGCTGGTCCCAGCGCAGCCACGGCAGGCCGTAGAACACGATCTGCGTGATCCAGACCATGGCCACGCGCCAACGGGCGAAAAAGCCCGTGACCGAGCGCGCGTAGATCTTCCGGCGCGCCTCGTACAGGACTTCCTCGGTGCCCTGCAGCCCGTTGCCGGGGGACGGAGGTGCGGGCGTGTTCATCGATGCGCGCCGTGGCTCAGGCCGTAGACATAGGCGGCCAGCACGTGGATCTTGTCGGCGTCGAGGTTGCCCTTCTGCGCCGGCATGTGCCCGCTGCGCCCTCCTTCGATGGTTTCCTCGATGGTCTGCAGGCTCGAGCCGTACAGCCAGTTCTGGTCGCTCAGGTTGGGCGCGCCGATCATCTGGTTGCCCACGCCGCCGGCGCCGTGGCAGGCCGCGCAATTGGCCGCGAACAAGGGCTTGCCCAGAGCCGCCAGCCTGGCGTCGTGGCTCAGGCCCGACAGGCTGCGCACGTAGTTGGCCACCTCGGTCACCGCCTGCTTGCTGCCCAGCGCCTGCCCCATCGGCGGCATCATGCCCTGGCGGCCCTCGGTGATGGTCTGCACCAGGGTGGCCGGCTGGTTGCCGTAGAGAAAGCTCTTCTCGTCATGCACGGTCAGGTTCGGGAAGCCCTTGCTGCCCCCCGCGTCCGAACCATGGCACTGGGCGCAGTAGGTCAGGAACATGCGCTGGCCGGTGGCCATGGCCGCCGGATCCCTGGACAACTGCGCGACGTCGAGCTTGTTGTACGCGGCGTAGATGGGCGCGATGCGCTGCTCGTAGGCCCGCGACTCCTGCTGGTACATCTTCTGGCTGGTGAATCCCAGCGCGCCGCCCCAGAAAGCCAGCCCGGGGTACAGCACCAGGTACAGCGCGGCGAACACCAGGGTGAGCACGAACAGGCCCATCCACCAGCGAGGCAGGGGATTGTTGAACTCCTGCAGGTCGTCGTCCCACACATGGCCGGTGGTGGCGATCACCTGCCCCTTGTCGTCGCGGAACACCGTCTGGCGCGCCGTGGCGCGCAGGAACAGGAACAGACCGATCAGCGAGACGATGGTCACCGCGCCGATCCAGTACGCCCAGGCAGCGGAAGTGAACTGGTTCATGATGTCGGAGGCCGGCTCAGGCCTTGGTGGAGTGGGACGCGCGTGCCTCGGGCTCCGGCCCGGAGGCGGGGGGGAGCTGCGAGTCGAGGAAGGGAATCAGCGCATCGCGCTGGTGGCGCGCCGCGAAACGCGGCGCGTAGGCCATCCAGGCGATGCCGACGAAGGCGGCGAAGGCCATCAGGGTCGTGATGCTTCCGAACAGGGCCAGCAGGTTCATGGTGATGCTCCCCTTCCGATCAGGAATGCCCGCCGGACAGATCGCGGCCCAGGCTTTGCAGGTAGGCCACCAGCGCGTCCTCCTGGGTCTTGCCCTGGAGATCGGCCGGCGCCGCGGCGATCTCGGCATCCGTGTAGGGCACCCCCAGCACGCGCAGGGTGCGCATGCGCTGGCGGATCAGGCCGTCGTCGGCCGGCTTGTGCTGCAGCCACGGATAGGCGGGCATGGTGCTCTCGGGCACCACGTCGCGCGGCTCGCGCATGTGGATGCGCAGCCATTCATCCGAGTACTTGCCGCCCACCCGTGCCAGGTCCGGACCATTGCGCTTGCTGCCCCACTGGAAGGGGTGGTCCCACACCGATTCCCCCGCCACCGAATAGTGACCGTAACGCTCCACCTCGGCGCGCAGCGGACGGATCATCTGCGAGTGGCACAGGTAGCAGCCCTCGGACACGTAGACGTCGCGGCCCGCCAGTTCCAGCGCCGTGTAGGGCTTCATGCCCGGCAGCGGGGTGGTGGTGGCCTTGTCGAAGAACATGGGCAGCAGCTGCACGAAGCCGGCCACGCTGACCACCAGCGCGACCAGCACGATCATCAGGCCGACGTTCTTCTCGATGGCCTCGTGGCTGAGTTTCAGGCTTGCCATGATGGCTTTTCTCCTTGTTGTGGCTTCGCTCGCGTCAGCCGGCGTGGGCGCCGGCCAGCTGCGGGATCGGGGCGTCCACGGCCTGGCCCTGGCGGATCGTGCGCCAGCTGTTGTAGACCATGAGACACATGCCGAACAGGTAGATCACGCCGCCCAGCAGACGGATGTAGTACAGCGGCTTGACCGCCACGATGGACTCGATGAAGCTGTAGGTCAGGGTGCCGTCCGGCTGCATCGCGCGCCACATCAGGCCCTCGGTGACCCCGGCCACCCACATGGAGGCGATGTACAGCACGACGCCGATGGTGGCGGTCCAGAAGTGCCAGTCGATCAGGCGCACGCTCCACATGCGGGTCTGGCCCCACAGGCGCGGGATCATGTAGTACAGGCTGCCCATGGTGATCATGCCCACCCAGCCCATGGCGCCCGAATGCACGTGGCCGATGATCCAGTCCGTGTAGTGCGCCAGGCCGCTGACGGTCTTGATCGACAGCATCGGACCCTCGAAGGTCGACATGCCATAGAAGGACAGCGCGGTGATCAGGAACTTCAGGATCGGGTCGTCGCGCAGCTTGTGCCAGGCCCCCGACAGGGTCATGATGCCGTTGATCATGCCGCCCCAGCTCGGCGCCAGCAGGATCAGCGAGAACACCATGCCCAGCGACTGCGCCCAGTCGGGCAGCGCGGTGTACAGCAGGTGGTGGGGACCGGCCCACATGTACACGAAGGTCAGGGCCCAGAAGTGCACGATGGACAGGCGGTAGGAATAGATCGGGCGCTCGGCCTGCTTGGGAATGAAGTAATACATCATGCCCAGGAAGGACACGGTGAGGAAGAAGCCCACCGCGTTGTGCCCGTACCACCACTGGATCATCGCGTCCTGCGCGCCGCCGTAGGCCGAATAGCTGCTGAAGGACAGCAGGCTCACCGGCAGCTTGATGTTGTTGACGATGTACAGCAGCGCGATGGTGATGATGTAGGCGCCGAAGAACCAGTTGGCCACGTAGATGTGGCGGGTCTTTCGCTTGATCACCGTGCCGAAGAACACGATCGCGTAGGCCACCCACACCAGCACGATGAGAATGCTGATGGGCCATTCCTGCTCCGCGTACTCCTTGCCGCTGGTGTAGCCCAGGGGATAGGTGATGGCGCACAGCACGATCACCGCCGTCCAGCCCCAGAAGGTGAACTCGGCCAGGGCCGGCGCGAACAGGCGACTCTGGCAGGTTCTCTGCACCACGTAGTAGGAGGTGGCGAACAGCGCCGTGCCCCCGAAGCCGAAGATCACTCCATTGGTGTGCACCGGACGGATGCGCCCCCAGCTCAGCCAGGGAATGCCGTAGGTCATGTCCGGCCAGATCAGCTGGGCGGCGATGACGATGCCCACCAGCATGCCGACCACGGCCCAGACCAGGGTCATCACGGTGAACTTGCGGACCACCGCATAGTTGTAGGTTTGCGGACTCAAGGCTTGCGCACTCATGGCATCTCCACCCCGCGGATTCGGTTCATCGAATTTCCAGATTTGTGAAAAACGGACGCGCCCTCCAGCGCGATGGCGCCAAGGTATCGGAGCGGCCCGGGGGAGCGATTGACATGTGTCAAGGCGCGTGAAAATGCGTCGAAAAGCGACGCGCGAACCCCCTCAGGAGCTGCCGTCGCGCGACGCGTCGGCGGGCGCGACGGGGTCGTCGTCGTCCATCAGGATGGCGTGCGCGGGGCCTTCGAGGTCGTCGAACTGGCCGCTGCGCGCGGCCCACCACAACACGCACAGAATCAGCGCGACGATGGCCACGCTGATCGGAATGAGCACCATCAGCGATGCGTCCATGCCGCCTCCGTGCGATGCGCCCAGGCCAGGCGCGCCGAATTCAGAACCACCAGCAGCGACGATGCGCTCATGCCCAGGGCCGCCCACAGCGGCGAGATGCGCCCGGCCGCCGCCAGGGGCACGAACACCGCGTTGTAGGCCAAGGCCCAGGCCATGTTCTGGCGCATCACCCGCTGCGTGCGCCGCGCCACGTCCACCAGGAGGGGCAGCGCGCGCATGTCGTCGAAGCCCAGCACCACGTCGGCTCCGGCTCGCGCGATGGGCGCGGCGTTGGCGAAGCTCACCGAGACCTCCGCCGCGCCCAGCGTGGGGGCGTCGTTGACCCCGTCGCCCACCATGGCCACCCGGCGCCCCCTGGCCTGCAATTCGCGAACACGCCGCAGCTTGTCCTGCGGCAGCATGGCTCCCTCGGCCTCGGCGATGCCCACCTGTCGCGCCCAGTCGCGCACGTTGGCGGGTTTGTCCCCGCTGAGCAGGAGCAAGGCGTCGGCTCGCGCGCTCAGTTCGCGCAAGGCCTCGCGCGCGCCCGGGCGCAGGCGCTCGGTGACCTCGATGCCGGCGATCAGGCGTCCCGGCTCGCCGCCCTCCCAGGGCGAAGTCCCGGGCTCGGGACCCCGCGGCAACTCCCGCAGTTGCAGACGCGTGACGCCGGCCCATGCGAGCTCCGCATGGGCTTGCACCGGGGAGGCGCGCGTCGCAGGGGACGCCTCATCCTCGGCGCCCCGCGGCGGGCGGCCCAGCGCATACCAGCGCCCCTGCCAGCGCCCCACGAGGCCCTGCCCGGGCACCATGCGAAGCTCGGCCGCCGGCGCGGCCGGGCCGGGCGACGCCGCGCCCTCGCGCAGGTCCTGCGCATGGCGGGTGATGGCCAGCGCCAGCGGGTGCTGCACGCCCTGCTCCAGGGCCTCGGCGATGGCCATCACCCCGGCCTGCTCCCAGCCCTCGACCGGCAGCACGCGCACCGCCTGCTGCTGACCCAGTGTGAGGGTTCCGGTCTTGTCGAACACCCAGGTGTCGACCCGCGCCACAGCGTCCAGCGCATGGCCCCGCGCCACCAGCACGCCCGCGCGCGACAGCCGCGCGGTGGAGGCCGCCAGCGCCGCCGGAATGGCCAGGGACAGCGCGCAGGGACAACTCACCACCAGCACCGCGATCACCGCCGGCAGCGCACGAGGCGCATCGACATGCCACCAGATCAGGCCGGTCAGGCCCGCCACCGCGAGCAGCCCCAGGGTGAAATACCTGGCCGCGCGATCGGCCAGGGCGGCCGCGCGCGGCTTGTGGGCCAGGGCTCCGTTGAGCAGGTCCACCATCTGCGCGATGCGCGTGCCCTGCCCGGCGGCAAGCGCCCGCACCACCAGGGGCGAATCCAGGTTCATGCTGCCGGCCAGCACGCGGCTGCCCGCCTCCTTGGCCACCGGCTCGCTCTCGCCGGTCAGCAGCGCCTCGTCGGCGTGGCCGGCGCCCTCGAGCACCTCCCCATCCACCGGCACCAGGGATCCGCTGGGCACCTGCACCACGTCGCCCGCGCGCAGGCGCACCACCGCCACCGTGCGCCAGGCCCCGTCGGGGTCCCTCCTGCGCACCGCCGCCGGCAACTGCTCGAGCAACTCATCGGCCGCGTTGGAGCTGCGCTGGCGCAGGCTGGACTCGATCAGGCGCGCGCTCAGCACCAGCGCCAGGAACATGGTGACGGAATCGAAGTACACCGGGCCGCTGCCGCGCAGCACACTGGCCGCGCTGGCCAGGAAGGCCGCCCACAGGCCCAGCACCACCGGCACGTCCATGCCCAGGCGCCGCATGCGCAGGTCGCGCAGGCTCCCCTGCAGGAAACTCCAGCCCGAGAACAGCAGGGCCGGCAGGGTGATCGACAGGCTGGCCCAGCGGAAGATCGCCGTCTCGGCGCCATTGAGCTGACCGGCGGCGCTGTAGCCCGGCCAGGCCAGCATCATCACCTGCATCATCGCCAGCCAGGCCACCAGGGTGCGCAACAAAGCCAGGCGCGAGTCCCGACGCTGGCGCGTTTCGCTGGCATGGCGCACATTGGGCGAGGGCTGGTATCCGATGCGCGCCAGGGCCTCGAGCAATTCGCCCAGGTGCACCCGGGTGTCGTCCCATTCCAGCAGCACGCGCCGGGTGGCGTAGTTGACCGCCGCCGTGCGCACCCCGGGGATGCGCAGCAGATGACGCTCGATCAGCCACACGCAGGCTCCGCAATGGATGCCCTCCACCGCCACCAGGGTGCGCCACAGGCCACCTCCCAGATCGGTGGCGAAGGCGCGCAGGAATTCGGGGTCGGCCAGGGCCTGCCATTGTTCGCGCAGGCGCTCGATGGCCTGCTCGCCCAGCGCGGGGCGGGCCGGCCCGCTGTTCTTGTCGTAGTAGGCGCACAGCCCGCCGGAGGCGATGACCTGCGCGGCCGCGGCGCAACCCCCGCAGCAGAACCGGCGGGTGCGTCCGTCGATGAGCGCGCTCGCTGGCTGCGCCGGCAGGGACTCCCCGCAATGAAAGCATGCCGCGGCATCCGCGGCCGCCTCGTCGGCGCGCGGGGGCGGCGAGAAACCCGCGGGCGGCCCGGCCGTCCGCGCCGCCGCTGCCATGCCGTCGAGCGTTCGCATGCCGGCATGCTAGGCAGCCGGACACCTCGACATATTGCGTTGTATCAAGGCTTTGCGATCTGCAATCGCAGGTACCCGGACACCGGCGCCCAGGCGGACGCTCAGCCGGTACTGCCCACCACCACCTCGCTGATCTGGATCACGGGCTCCAGCTCGGTGTAGTTCGGAATGTCCGCCATGATCTCGCGCGCGTGCGGGCCGAAGGCGGACTGGAAGGCTTCCACCGAATCGCAGAAGATATGGCAGGAGGCCACGTAGGGCGCCGGCGCGCCGGGCGCGCCGCCGGCCAGGCCGCGGTCCACCGTGTAGAACCTGCAGGCCTCGCCCATGCGGGCCTGCACCAGCGGCATGTGCCGGTCCCGGTAGTAGGCATGGTCGAAGCGCGCGTCGGGCTGGTTCGGGTACATCACGGTGACCTTGATCATGGGCTGTCTCCTGGTTTTCCCGCACGCCGCGCGGCGACGCCCGTTCAGGACCGGCCCTTGCCCATTCGCGCGAACGCGGCGGCCATGGCCGATTCCACCTGCGGACGAGCCTGCTGCCCCCGTGGCGCCATCCGCGCCGACGGGCCGCGGCGCTGGACCTCGGCCCCCTTCGCGGCGCCTGCGCCGGGCTGCGGGTTCTTGCGCATGCTAAGGCCGATGCGCTGGCGCTGTACATCGACTTCGACCACCGTCACCTGCACGATGTCGCCCACCTTGACGACTTCCGAGGCTTCCTTGATGAAGCGGTCGGCGAGTTGCGACACGTGCACCAGGCCGTCGCAGTGCACGCCCAGGTCGACAAATGCGCCGAAGGCTGCAACGTTGGTCACGGTGCCTTCCAGGCGCATGCCCGGGCGCAGGTCGGCAATGTCCTGCACGTCGTCCTGCAGGCGCGCCACGCGGAATTCCGGGCGAGGATCGCGCCCGGGCTTCTCCAGTTCGCTCAGCACGTCGCGCACCGTGAAAAGTCCGAAACGCTGGTCCACGAACTCCTCCGCGCGCAGGCTGCGCAGGCGCGCCGGCTCGCCCATCAGCAGGTCGATGGGCTGCCCGGCGGCCGCCAGGATGCGCTCGACCAGGGGGTAGCTCTCGGGGTGCACCGCCGAACGATCCAGGGGGTTGTCCCCGCCGTTGATGCGCAGGAAGCCCGCGGCCTGCTCGAAGGTCTTCGGGCCCAGGCCGGACACCTCGAGCAGCGCGGCACGATTGCGAAAGGCCCCCATCTGGTCGCGCCGGCGCACGATCTGCTCGGCGATGCGCGCGTTCAGCCCCGCCACACGCGCCAGCAAGGCGGGAGACGCGGTGTTCAGGTCCACCCCGACGCGGTTCACGCAGTCCTCGACCACAGCGTCCAGGCGCCTGGCCAGCAGGGTCTGGTCCACGTCATGCTGGTACTGGCCGACGCCGATGCTCTTGGGGTCGATTTTCACCAACTCGGCCAGGGGATCCTGGACGCGGCGCGCGATGGACACGGCGCCTCGCAGGCTGACATCCAGATCGGGCAGCTCGCGCGTGGCCAGTTCGCTGGCCGAATAGACGGAGGCGCCGGCCTCGCTCACCACCAGCTGCAGCAGGCCCAGCTCCGGATGGGCGCGCGCCAGATCGGAGGCCAGGCGGGAAGTCTCGCGGCTGGCGGTGCCGTTGCCGATGGCGATGATGCCCACGCGGTGCCGCCGGCACAGCTCGGCCAGGCGGTGCAGGCTGCCCTCCCAGTCCCGCCGGGGCTCGTGCGGGTAGACGGTGGCGGTGTCCAGCACCTTGCCGGTGGCGTCGGTCACCGCCACCTTCACGCCGGTGCGTATGCCCGGGTCCAGGCCCATGACCGTCCTGGCGCCGGCCGGCGCGGCCAGCAGCAGGTCGCGCAGGTTGGCGCCGAACACCGCGATGGCCTGCTCCTCGGCCTGCTCCCGCAGGCGGGCGAACAGTTCGCGCTCCAGCGACAGCGACAGCTTCACGCGCCAGGCCCACTGCACGCAGCGTTGCAGCCAGTCGTCCGCGGCGCGCGCGGCATGGCTCCAGCCCACGTGCGCGGCGATGCGCCGCTGGGCGGCGTTGAGCACCCCGGCCGCCGCCGGGGGCCCCGGCAGCTCCAGGGCCACGTCCAGCAGTTCCTGGGTGCGCCCGCGCAGCACCGCCAGCGCGCGATGCGAAGGCACGCGGGCGATCGGCTCGGAGTAGTCGAAATAGTCCTGGAAATTGGCCGCCTCGCGTTCCTTGCCCTCGCGCAGGCGCGAGCGCAGTTCGGCGCAGCCCCACAGCCATTCGCGCATCGGGCCCACCAGGGCGGGATCCTCGGCCCAGCGCTCCACCAGGATGTCGCGCGCTCCATCCAGGCAGGCCTCGATGCTGGTGAAGTCCGAGCCGTCCTCGCCCTTTTCCGCCAGCACGAAGGCGCCCGCCTCGGTGCGCGGATCGCGCGTGGGATCGGAGAACAAGGCCTCGGCCAGGGGCTCCAGCCCCGCGGCGCGAGCCTTCTGCGCACGCGTGACCAGGCGCGGCTTGTAGGGCAGGTACAGATCCTCGAGCTGCTGGCGCTGCCCGGCAGCCTGGATGGCCTGCTGCAACTCGGGCGTGAGCTTGCCCTGCTGCGCGATGGATTTGAGAATCGCGGCCCGGCGCTGCTCGAGCTCGCGCAGATAGCCCAGGCGCTGTTCGAGGTTGCGCAGGTGCTCGTCGCTCATGCCCCCGGTGGCTTCCTTGCGGTAGCGGGCGATGAAGGGAACCGTCGCGCCGCCATCGAGCAATTCCACGGCCGCGGCGATCTGGGGCACGCGCAGTTGCAGCTCGGCGCCGAGCTGGGCCAGGATCTTCGCCTGCTGCTCCGCGACGCTCGCGAGGGCAGGCTGGATGCCCGAGGCTTCGGGCTGGGAGGCGGGCGGGGCTTCGAGCGGGGATGGGGGCTGGGTCATCGGTGCGACGAATGCGAAAAACCGGCAAGTCTACGACCTGCCGCCAGCATCCCGCCGCGCCTGTCGCCCGCCCCGGCCTACACGGCGTTCAGCGGCACCTTCAGGTAGCTCAGGCCGTTGGCCTCGGGCTCGGGCATGCGCCCGGCGCGCACGTTGACCTGGATGGAGGGCATGATCAGCGCCGGCATGCCCAGGCCGGCGTCGCGCCGCTTGCGGAACTCGACGAACTGCGCCTCGCTGACGCCGTCGTGGATCTGCACATTGCCCTCGCGCTGCTCCTGCACCGTGCACACCCAGCGGGGCTCGCGTCCGCCGGGCATGTAGTCGTGGCACATGTACAGGCGGGTCTGCGGCGGCAGGTCGAAAATGCGCCTCACCGAACGGTAGAGCACGTGCGCGTCGCCGCCGGGGAAGTCGCAACGCGCGGTACCGTAGTCGGGCATGAACAGGGTGTCGCCGACGAAGGCGCAGTCGCCCACCACGTAGACCACGCAGGCGGGGGTGTGGCCCGGCGTGTGCATCACCCGCGCCTGGAGTTCGCCGATGGCGAACACCTCGCCGTCGGCGAAGAGCTTGTCGAAGGGCTGGCCGTCCTGCGCGATGCCCTGGTCGTGGAACAGTGCGCGAAACACCTTCTGAACGTCGCGGATATGCTCGCCGATGGCGATGCGCCCGCCCAGCTTGCCGCGAATGTAGCTGGCGGCCGACAGGTGGTCGGCGTGGGCGTGGGTCTCCAGCAGCCAATCCAGGTGCAGGCCCTCCCCGCGCAGGTACTCGATGATGGCGTCGGCGAAGCTCGTGGCGGTGCGTCCCGAGGCATAGTCGAAGTCCAGCACGCTGTCGATCAGCGCGCAATGCCGGGTCTGCGGATCGACGACCAGATGGCACACCGTGTTCGTGGGCGCATGGAACCAGCTGCGCACTTGCGGGCCGGCGGCGCGAGCCTGGCTGGCCGCCGACGATTCCTGTACTTGACTCATGGGCAAGTTCCTCCGTAGCGCGCAGTATCGCTCATGCGCGGAGAATACTCCACTGGGTTTGCGAGGCCCTGCTCAGGCCGCCGCCGAGGCCATGGCGTCGCTGCGCCTTTCCTCGCCCAGGCGCTGCACCTGCGCCTGGATCTGCGCATCGCCCAGGCGCGCGCGCAGGAAGCCCGCGCAGGCCAGCAGCCCCACCAGCGCCGCGGCCAGGTTGTCCCAGGGAAAGCCCAGCCATCCCAGGTGCCGCGCCCACGACAGCGCGCACAAGGCCGCGACGAAGCCCACCAGATAGCCATTGGCCCGCAGATCGCGGCGCAAGCCGGCGCCGCGCCCCTCCAGCCAGCCATGCAGGGCCACGGCCAGCACCAGCGCCAGCAACAGCCAGCCCAGGTTGTGGCGCCCGCCCCAGTACACCATCCAGGTGCTGCACAGAAAGCCCGCCACGCCCACCACCCTCGCGCGCAGCGCGCCGCGCAGGCCGATGGCAGCGCGGGAGCTGGCGCGGCTGAGCACCAGCAGGCTGACCGGCCCCGCCAGGTAGGCGAACACGACCATCGAGGACAGGAATCCCACCAGTTGCCTCCAGGTCGGGAAGGGCAGCAGGAACAGCAGGCCCACCGCCGCGTTGACCCACAACGCGAACACCGGACTGCCGTGACGATTGAGCCGCGTGAGCCGCCCGCCAGGCCGCAGCTCGTAGCCGCAGGCATAGAGAATGCGCGCGGTGACCGCCACGAACACGTTGGCCGTGCCCAGGGGGGCCACCACGGCGTCCGCCAGCAGCACCGGCATCAGCAGGCCCAGGCCCAGCACGGAAACCAGCCCCAGCAGCGGCGCCGCCGCGCTGCCCAGCTCGGCGACCCCGGCGGGCAGCGTGGCCATGAAACTCGAGGACAGCAGCATGTACAGCAGCAGGCCGAGCAGCAGGGGCAGGTACAGGGAGAAGGGCAGCGAGCGCCGCGGATCGCGCACCTGGTTGGCGAGGATCAGACCGTTCTGGAATCCGGCGAAGGCAAAGGCCAGGCCGCTGCCGATCACCGCGAGCATGGCGGGCTCCAGGGCCAGTGCCCCGGTACTCCAGTGCGCCACGAAATGCTCGCGCCGGCCGTGCAGGACGATCA
>JAKBBK010000032.1:0-5122 GCA_021808525.1 Pseudomonadota bacterium | reverse complement strand
TCAGCGCCGCGGCGAGCACCCAGGCCAGCAGCACCGCCCCGCCCGCGGCCTGCAGGCCATAGAAGGGGGAGAACAGCCAGCCGGAGCCGATCATGCTGCCGGTGGACAGCAAGGCCAGCTGCCAGGTGCTGATGCGGGTCGGGCGTGGCGAATGGGGCGAAGAGGAGCTGGGCTTGGGCATGGCGTGGTCCGGTCGAATCGAGGCACGAGGCTCCATTGAACGCAAGCGCGTGCCATCGTGCGCAAGGTCGGCGCAACGGCCTCAAGGCGAGGTGTCCTTTCCCTTGCCCGGGTCAATGGGATCTCAGCGCAGGCCCAGGCAGGGCGGTGCGCCGCGTTGGATCAGCGGCCCCGGGCTGCCGTAGTCGATGCCGCCGGGCTCGAGGCGCACGAAGCTGCCGCCGCCTCCGAGCAGGATGCCGCGCGCGGCGCGTACCCGCAGGTCACCGGCGCTGCGCAGGCACAGCCCGTCGCTCGCGGCGGCCAGCAGCGCCCCATCGCAGGCGTGCAGATGCAGCGCGCCGGCCGCCGCGAGCAGGCGCAGGCCCATGCGATGCGCGTGCACGCGCAGGCCCGCCGCGCCCAGCAGCAGCAGGTCGCCGCCGGCGTGCAGCCCCAGGTGTTTCCCGGCGCGCAGGTCCAGGCGCGTGCCGGCCGCGCATTGGACATGACGCGCCGCGGCCAGCGCGAATCCGTCCGCGCCGTCGAGCAGCAACCGCGGTGCGTCGGCCGCACTCCCCTCCTCCGGGCCGCGCCCATGGCTGCTCAGCAACATGCCCTGCACGCTGTGCAGCAGGCCGTCGGCGTCGGTGCGCAGCTCGGCGCCCGCCCCTCGCGGCTCGCCCCGACCGCCCTCGCCTTGCACGCGCGCCATGCGGCCCAGCGCCAGGCCGGCATGCGAGGCCTCGCACAGCAACTGCGCGTGCAGGCAGCCGGCCGTGTCGTCCAGCACCAGCTGGCTGCCGCGAGCCCAGGGACGGACACCGCCTGCCGGATCCGGCAGTTCGCGGCTGCGCAGGCCTCCCAGGGCGCGATGGCGCGGCAGCACCCAGGGCGGACGATCCTGCGCGTGGTACATCGCGCCGAGCACCAGGGGGCGCTCGAGCTCGCCATCGAGGTAGCCGAGCAGCACCTCCTGGCCCACCCGCGGGAGGTGCATGCGCCCCAGCCGGCAACCCGCCCAGGGCATGGTCACGCGCACCCACGGCGTGGTCGCGGCGCCGGGCGGGCCAGCCCCCGCGGCCCGCGGCTCCGTCGGCTCCGGCGCGGCTGCGCCAGGGGCAGCCCGCCCCGCCCGCTCGCCCCACCTCGCCCCGGGCTCCCCGGAGCGATCCCAGGCGAGGCGCGCGCGTACGCGCCCGATTGCATCGGTGTGCACCTCGCCGGCGCAGGTGCCGCGCGCCACCGGCCATGCCGGCGCGACCAGCGCCGACTGCAGGCCCAGGACCCGAGGCGGCACAGGCCGCATGGCCACGCGCAACGCGCCGGGCGCGGGGAGCAGCCAGAGCTCGTCATGCAGCTCCCAGCCATCCACGGCCTGCCCGCGCGGCGGAGAGAAGTTCCAGGGGCACCCCGCATCGCCGAATCCGTCGGCATCCCCTGCCGCCGCATCCAGGCGCGGGACGACTGCGCCCGGCCCCGTCGTGGACCAGGGCCAGCCCTGGGCATGCTGCTCGCGCAGGAACAGGCGACTGCGCTGCACCAGGAACTCGCGCTGCCCCGGCTCCAGGCGCGCATCGCGCAGCTCCAGCCGATGGCCGGCGGCCAGGCCGCGCAGGGGCCCCCAGGCGCGGGCACGCACCACGCGGCCGTCCAGGCCGCGGTGCAGGCGCAGCTGCTGCAGCGCTTCGTGCTCCGCGCGCTCGCCGGCGCACCCGACGCCGACGGAGCGCCAGGCGGGGGCCGGCTGCCACTGCGAGGCGCCGTCGTGATCGGCGAGCACCAGCCGGTGCTCGCCCCGGCGGTGCTCGAACCAGAAGCGGATGCCCCACTGGCGCGTCAGGCGCCGGAACAGCTCCCAGTCGCTCTGGTTGAACTGCACCAGGTACTCCTGCGGTGCATGGGGCCCGCACAGGCGATCGCTCACGACGACGCCCAGCGGCGCCACGAGATCGTGCAACGCCTCGGGCACGCTGCGCCCGCGCCAGGCGCGGCACTGCCCGCGCAGGCGCGCGCGAGCCAGGCTCGGACGCAGGCGCAGTGCGTACAGGGTGCCGCGGGGGTCCTCGTGCAGACGGGCCGCCTGGGACACCACGCCGTGCACCCAGCGCGCGGCCGGGGCGGCCGCTCTCGGCGCCCCCGGCAGCCCCAGCTCGATGCGCAGGTCCAGCGCGTGGCCCAGCAGGCTGCTCGCCGGGCAGGCCCGCCCCCGGGGCTCGCGCCGCACCAGCAACTGGTAGTCGAACAGCGCATCCAGGGCTTCGTCGCCGCACAGCGCCAGCACGCTCCAGGCGGCCTCGCCTCCATGCTCGACCAGAATCTCCCCATGCAGCTCCAGGGCCCGGCAGGAGCCGACCGGGGCATCGCCCCCTTCGCGCGTTCGTGGATCAGCCATGCGAGGCATTGTGCGCAGACCCCGCCGCATGCGCAGCAGCCGTCCGCGATGCCCCGCTCCCGCGCCGGACCTTCGGGGAAATTTCCCCTCGCTACGGGGTGCTCAGGACTGCGTGCGCAGTTCCAGCAACTGCTCGCGCAGGCGGGTCTTCAGGATCTTGCCGGTGGCCCCCAGCGGAATGGCGTCGACGAATTGCACGTCGTCGGGGATCCACCACTTGGCGACCTTGCCCTCGTAGAAGGCCAGCAGCTCGCGCGCCTCGACCTCGGCTCCAGGCTTCTTCACCACCACCAGCAGGGGCCTCTCGTCCCACTTGGGATGCGGTACCGCCACGCAGGCGGCCATCGCCACCGCGGGGTGCGACATGGCCACGTTCTCGATGTCGATGGAACTGATCCACTCGCCCCCGGACTTGATCACGTCCTTGCTGCGATCCACGATGCGCATGTACCCGTCGGGGTCGATGGACACCACGTCCCCGGTGGGAAACCAGCCGTCGCGCAAGGGGCTGGGCTGGCCCGACTGGTAGTAATCCGCCAGCACCCAGGGCCCGCGCACCTGCAGTTCGCCGATGGATCGCCCGTCCCAGGCCACCTCGGCCCCCTGGGCGTCCACGATGCGCATGTCCACGCCGTACAGCGGGCGGCCCTGCGAGGTCTGCAGCTGCAGGCGCTGCTGCGCATCCAGCGTGGCATGCTTGGTCTTGAAGGAACAGGCCGTGCCCAGGGGGCTCATCTCGGTCATGCCCCAGGCGTGGCGCACCTCGACCCCCCAGTTGTCCTGGAAGGCCTGGATCATCGCCAGCGGCGCCGCGGAGCCCCCGATGAGCACCCGCTCCAGCGACCGCGGGCGCCGGCCCTCCTGCTGCATCCTGGCGAGCAGGCCCAGCCACACCGTGGGCACGCCGGCGGAAAAGCTCACGTCCTCCTGGTCCATCAACTCGAACAACGAGGCTCCGTCCAGCGCCGGACCAGGGAACACCAGCTTGGCACCGACCATGGCCGCAGTATACGGAACGCCCCAGGCATTGACGTGGAACATGGGCACCACCGGCAGCACGGCGTCGCGCGCCGACAGGCAGGTGACGTCGGGCATGGCCGCCGAGCAGGCATGCAGCACCGTCGAGCGATGGCTGTACAGCACCGCCTTGGGGTTGCCGGTGGTGCCGCTGGTGTAGCACATCGAGGACGCCTCGGATTCGTCCAGCGCCGGCCACTCGTACAGGGCCTCGGACTGCGCGGCCAGCCAGGCCTCGTAGCTGAGCAGCCCGGGAATCGCGCGCTCCAGTTCGCCCGGCAGTGCCTCGGCCTCGCACAGCGCCACCCAGCGTCGCACGCCCGGGCACAGGGGCGCGATGGCCTGGATGATGGCAGCGAAACTCATGTCGAAGGCCAGCACGCGGTCCTCGGCGTGGTTGACGATCCAGGCGATCTGCTCCGGATGCAGGCGCGGGTTCACGGTATGCAGCACGCGCCCGCTGCCCGAGACGCCGTAGTACAGCTCCAGGTGCCGGTAGCCATTCCAGGCCAGCGTGGCCACGCGTTCGCCACGCGCCACGCCCCAGGCGTCCAGGCCGTGCGCCAGGCGCATGGCGCGCCGGCGCACCTGCGCCCAGCTGCTGCGGTGGCGGTCCCCCTCGACGCGCCGCGACACGATCTCGGTGTCGCCGTGGAACCGCGCGGCGAATTCGATCAATCCGGAGATCAGCAGCGAATGCTGCTGCATCAAACCCATCATCGTCTTGTCTCCCATCGCTGTTTTCCGGCCTGCCCGGGGGCGCCGATCGCCGGCCCCCCGCGGGCTTTGCCCGCCGACTGTACAACGGGCGATGGGCCTGCGCCGCCCCCGGAATCTCCCGATATACCCGGAGGTGCAACAAGGGCTTTGGGGCTGCGCGGACGCGCGGCGCGCCGGGGGCACGGCGGGGATCCTCGCAGGCCCCGCAGGGGATTGACGAGTGGCAAATGGCCGCACATGAACCAAGGGTTAAAATAGGGAGTTTCCCCACATCCGAGTCAAGGTCGAAGAGATGACATTCGTCGTGACAGAAAACTGCATCCGCTGCAAGTTCACCGACTGCGTGGATGTATGCCCGGTGGATTGCTTCCGGGAAGGTCCGAACTTCCTGGTGATCGACCCCGACGAGTGCATCGATTGCGCGGTCTGCGTGCCTGAATGTCCCGCCAATGCGATCTTCGCGGAGGAGGACGTTCCCGGGGATCAGCAGGATTTCATTCCCCTGAACGCCGAGCTGTCGCGCAAGTGGCCCAGCATCACCAAGCGCAAGCCCGCCCTGCCCGACGCCGAGGAGTGGAACGGCAAGAACGACAAGCGCCCGCTGCTCGAGCGCTGAACCAGCTTCGCGCAAGCCCCATCCCGAGTCCCATGGAAATGCACATCGCCCCGGCGATCACCCAGGCCGTCGATTCGCCCGCCCCCGACCAACCCCTCGAGACCGATGCCGTGATCGTGGGCGCCGGCCCGGTCGGGCTGTTCCAGGTGTTCGAGCTCGGGCTGCTGGAGATCAAGGCCCATGTCATCGACAGCCTGCCCCACCTGGGCGGCCAG
>JAKBBK010000100.1 GCA_021808525.1 Pseudomonadota bacterium | reverse complement strand
CCATGGACAGCAGCGCCGACCCCGCCACCAGCGCCAGGGCCAGCGTGCGCTGGCTGTGGGCGCGGCGTGCCAGGGCCTGCGCCGCGCGCTGCACGGCGCCACTGGCGCGGATGCCCTCGATGCTCAGCAGCAGCGCGAACAGCCCCAGCAGGGTGGGCAGGGCCAGCCAGACCCGCCAGCGCGGCCAGGGCTGCGGGTCGATGAGCTGCAGCACCAGCGCGACCCCTCCGAACACCAGCAGCAGGCGCTCGCGGCGCAGGGCCCGCCACCACGCGGCGCGTCGGCCTGGCGCCTGCGTGGCGCGGCGGGAGCCCTGTGCGGGCGGGGCGCTGCCGCGGCGCTCAGGCGCCACCGGCCGCACCGCCGTCGTCGTTGGACAGGTCCAGCGCGGCCAGGCGCCAGTGGCGCATGGCCTGGTCCTCCCGCTCGATGCGCTCCTGCAGGCGCCCGAGCGCGGCGTGGATCTGGCCGCGCAACCGGCGCTCGTCGGGCTGGCAGCGTTCCAGCGCGCGCTGCAGGTATTGCTGCGCCTTGCCCCACAGCTCCAGCTCCACGCAGGCGCGCGCGGCCAGGAAGCTGGCCTGGGCCTCCTGCGGCCAGCGGTCCATCCAGGCCTCGGCCTGGGCGACGAAGGCGGCATCGATGCCCCCCAGCATGCCGCGCAGGGCCGGCATCAGCGCGGCCGGCTCGGCCTGCGGCACGCGCAGCGCCTCCACCAGCAAGGCCCTCCCCTGCCCGGCCTCGCCCGCCAGGGCCAGGCCGCGCGCGGCGGCCACGGCGATCTGCGCGTCGTGGCGCAGCGCCGGATCGAAGGATTTCCAGATCGCGCGCAGGGCCTCGGCGTCATGGTCGGCCTGGCGGATCAGGCCCAGAGCGGCACCGTGGATCATGGCCTGCGCGGCCGCCGGATGCAGCCCATGGTGCTTGCGCAGGGCGCCGGCCAGGCGCAGCACCTCCCCATGGTCGTGCAGCGCGCGTGCCGCGGCCAGGGACAGCCGCAGGGTCTGGGTACGGCGCTGCACGCCGCTGGACAGGCCGCGCAGGGCGCGCTGCGCGGCCTGCGCGTCGCGCGCCTCGATCTGCCACTGCGCCTGCAACAGGGCTCCGGTCTCGCGGGCGGCCTGCGGAAGGGCTTCCAGGTAGGCGTCGCGGCGCTCGTAGGCCTGCACCGCCTGCGCCGCCTGCGCCGCGGTGAGCAGGGCGCCGGGGCGGAAGGCCTCGACCTCGGCGGCGCGGGTCGCGGCGCGCTCGGCCCGCCGGAACCGCCCGCCCAGATGATGCAGCAGCGACTCGTGCAGGGCCGCCGCCGCCACCTGCACCCTGCGGCGCGAGCGGAACTGGGCCGCCGCGCGCGGCAGGCCCAGCAGCAGGCTGAGTGCGCGCACCGCCGCGTACAGCAGCGCGAAACTCAGCAACAGCACCAGCACCGCCAGGTTCAGCGACACGTCGATGCGATAGGGCGGCAGCAGGATGGCGACGTTGCCGGGGCGCCCGCTGGCCGCCATGGCCAGCAGCGCCGCGCCCAGCGCCAGGGTGATCAGCCAGGCCAGCCAGCGCATCAGTCGCTCCCCAGGCCGAGGTTGGCCAGCACCAGCAGGGACTGCAGGTTGGCCGCGGGCTGCGCGGTCAGGTCCACCTGCGCGATCTGCGCCGCCAGGGCGCGCGCCATCTGGGTACGCGGCTGGTGCTGGTTGAATTGGGTCTGCAGCACGCGCTGGATGTCCTGCATGTCGGTCTTGAAGCCGAAGGCATTGCGCGACAGCAGGTCCAGGCGGGCGTTGAGCACCCGCAGCTTGAGGTTGGCGCGCAGGAACTCATGCTGCGTGGGCGAGGCCAGCAAGGCGTCGGGATGATCCACGCGGGTGATGGTCACCAGGCCGCGCGCCTGGCGCCAGGCGTCCGCGCCCATGCGCTGCACCCAGCCGCGCCACCCCCCGGCCGCGGCCTGCGAGGCGGAGGGAGCGGGCGCGGAGGTGCCTTCCATCGGCGCGGCCGAGCCCAGTGCCTGCAGGCGGTCGATCATCGCCGCGAGCTGGTCCAGGCGCTGCGCGGCCACCGGCACGTCGGGCACCACGGCGGCCTTCAGCCGGGCCAGGTCCGCCTGCACGGCATGCGCCACCAGCGCGGCGCGCGGACTGTCCACGCGCTGCAGGCGCTGCAGGCTGGACTGCAAGGTGGCGATCAAGGGCTGCAGCGTGCCGGTGAGCTCGGCCTGCTGCTGCGCCAGCGAGATGAGCTCGGCGGTCTGGCCCAGGAAGGCGTCGTCGCGCGTCTTGGCCAGATCCTGCACCAGTTGCTGCAACGCCGCGCGCTGGGCCGCCAGGTCCTGCTCGCGCGACTGCAGCACGGCGATCTTCGCCGCCAGTTCGCGCGTGGCCTGCACGTTCTGCGTGGCGATGGTGCGGGCTTCGATGGAATGGGTCTGCGCCTGCTGCAGGCGCTGGGCGATTTCCGCCTGGGTCGCGTACAGGCGCTGGTTCAGCCACCAGGCCACCAGGCCCACCAGCACCAGCAGGCCGAGCACGGCCAGCCAGAGGGCCGCGCCGCCACGGCGCGCGCCGGCGCCGGCAGACGCTGCCGGGGGCGGCACGTAGCCGCCGCCAGGAATGCCCGCGGCCGGTGCAACTGCGGGAGCCGGCGCTGCCGGAGGCGGCGCCGACGGGGTCTCGTCGGGTACGGTGGGCTCGGACATGGCGCCGATTCTAGGAGCTAGCGCGCCGGCAGTGCCCGACAGGCTCAGGACAGGGCCCGCAACAAGGCCCCGGCTCGGAACTCGACCACGTCCACGCGCCCGAATCCCGCCTTGCGCGCGGCCTCGGCGACCCGCGGGTGGTGCACCAGCGCGCGCTGCGCGACCAGCTCGCGCCGCGGGTCCATGCCGGCCGCTCGCAGCAGCTCGCACAGGTTGTGCAGCGCGGAGGCGGCGCCGATCTGCCAGGCCGCCCGAATGCCCATCAAGGCGCGCAGGCGCCCCAGGGTGAGGGCATCGGCGGGGGGCGCCACGCGCCGGTACAACTCCACCACCTGCACCTCGGCCCCGGCCGACTGCAGCGTGGCCGCCAGCCAGTCGCGCCCGCCGTCGCCGCGCAGGATCAGCACCCTCGCGCCCTGCCACGCGCCGCGCAGCGCCTGCAGCTCCTGCCACAGGGCTTCGGAATCGGCCCCGGCCTGCTGCGCGCACAGCACGCGCAGCGGCCGCGGGTCCTCGCCGCGCTCGCGCAGGCCGCGTTCGAAGGCCTCGCGGCTCGCGCGCCCGATCAGGCCCACCGCGCAGGCGGCGGGCCAGGGTGTCTCGCGCAGGCGCAGCAAGGCCTGCACCGCCGAGGGACTGACCGGCACGGCCAGGTGGTAATCCTCCAGCGCCTGCACCGCGCGCTGCGCGCGCAGCGGGTCGGCGGCGGGCAGCACGTGAATCAGGGCGAACTCGTGCACCCGCACCCCGGCGGCGCCG
Source organism: Pseudomonadota bacterium (assembly GCA_021808525.1). Lineage (GTDB taxonomy): Bacteria > Pseudomonadota > Gammaproteobacteria > Burkholderiales > Burkholderiaceae_C > Thiomonas_A. Next base: position 4,147 of record JAKBBK010000100.1, on the reverse strand, counting down.
AGCTCGAGCTCCAGGGTCGAAGCCTCGGCTTGCGCCTGCGGCTCGCGGGCGCGCGTGACCACCAGATGCACGGCGTCCATGGCACGGACCTGGCGCGTGGGGCTGGCTTGCATGGCGGGCGAGCGGGCGGGGGGCGGGCTTGGGGACTGCGGCTGCGGCCGTGCCTGCGCCCGCTCAGGCCGCCTGCAGGCGCTCCAGCAGGGCTTGCGCGCCCTGCTCCATCAACTGCCGCGCCGCCGCGCGCCCCAGTTCCTCGGCCTGCGAGGCATCCGAGACCGCGGCGCGCACTTCCGCGCGCAGCACCTGCGAGGCGTCGGGCATGCCCAGCACGGCGCGCAGGCACAACTCGCCCGCGCCCAGGCCCCAGCGCGCATGCGCCCCCAGGGGGGTGCTGCAACTGCCCCCGAGCGCGCGCGCCAGCGAGCGCTCGGCCTGCGCGGCCAGCGCGGTGGGCAGGTGCTGCAGGGCCTGCAGGCGTCCGGCCAGCGCCGGCTCGCCGCTGCGAATCTCCAGTCCCAGCGCGGCCTGCCCCGGCGCCGGCAGCATCTGCTCGGTCTCGATGGTGCCGCGGATGCGTTCCCCCAGCCCCAGGCGCAGCAAGCCGGCGGCCGCCAGCACGATGCCGTCGTACTGGCCCTCGTCGAGCTTGCGCAGGCGGGTGTCGAGGTTGCCGCGCAGCGCGCGCACCTGCAGGTCCGGGCGCAGCGCGCGGATCTGCATTTCGCGCCGCAGGCTGGAGGTGCCGACCACCGCCCCGCGCGGCAGCTCCAGGAAGGAGGCCGCCCGGGTCGAGACCCAGGCGTCGCGCGGATCCTCGCGCTCGAGGATGGCGCACAGCTCGAAACCCTCGGGCAGCTGCATGGGCACGTCCTTGAGCGAGTGCACCGCCAGGTCGGCCCGGCGCTCCTGCATGGCCGTCTCGAGTTCCTTGACGAACAGGCCCTTGCCGCCGACCTTGGACAGCGCGCGGTCGAGGATCTGGTCGCCCCGGGTGGTCATGGGCAGGATGCGCACCTCCAGGCCCGGGTCGAGCGCGCCCAGTCGAGCGCGCACATGCTCGGCCTGCCACAAGGCCAGGCGGCTCTCGCGCGACGCGATGACCAGGCCCGCGCCGCGGGCTTCGGAAGAGGGAGTGATGGCTTCGGACATGCGCGCGATCCTAGCAGCGCGGCCCCCTCGCGCATGTCAGGCGCACGTCAGAATGTTCCGCCAGGCGGTCGCGCTGCTAGCATCCAGGGGTCCGACCGGCGACGCCGTTCCGGGCATTCCCCCCTTCGTCCACCCGCGCCCGCCACGGCGGACGCCGCCCTGCCCGCCCGACCTCCATGCCCGCCAAGCCGCCCGTGCCCGACGATACCGCCCTGTTCGACGACATCCGCCTGCTCGGCCGCATGCTGGGCGAGGTGATCCGGGAGCAGGAGGGGCAGGCGATGTTCGACACCGTCGAGCAGGTGCGCCAGCTGGCCGTGCGTTTCCACCGCGAGGGCGACGCCCGCCAGCGCCGCATGCTGGGCCGTCTGCTCGAGGGCCTGTCGCGCGACCAGGCGGTCAGCGTGATCCGCGCCTTCAGCTACTTCTCCATCCTCGCCAACCTCGCCGAGGACCGCCACGTGCTGCGCCGGCGCCAGGCCCACGAGCTGGCCAGTGACCGGCCCCAGCCCGGCAGCGTGCGCGCGGCGCTGGACAAGCTGCGCCGCGCCGAGGTGTCGCCCGAGCAGCTGGAGGAATTCTTCGCCCGTTCCCTGATCGCGCCGGTGCTCACCGCCCACCCCACCGAGGTGCAGCGCAAGAGCCTGCTGGATGCCGAGCGCGAGATCGCGCGCCTGCTCGCGCAACGCGACGCGCCCATGGCGCCGCGACGCCGGCGCCAGCTCGACGCCGAGCTGCAGGCCCGCATCACCCAGATCTGGCAGACCCGCCTGCTGCGCTACACCAAGCTGCGCGTGTCCGACGAGATCAAGAACGCGCTGTCCTACTACAACAGCACGTTCTTCCAGGAAGTGCCGCGCCTGTACCTGGACCTGGAGCAGGACCTGGACGAACTGTTCCCGCGCGCGGACGGCAAGCCCTGGCGCCTGCCCTCCTTCTTCCGCATGGGCCACTGGATCGGCGGCGACCGCGACGGCAACCCCTTCGTCACCGCCGAGACCCTGCAATACGCGCTGCGCCTGCAGGCGCGCACCGCGCTGACCCACTACCTGGACCAGGTGCATGCGCTGGGTTCGGAACTGTCGGTGTCCCTGATGCTGGCCAGCGCCACCCCGCAGCTGCTGGCCCTGGCCGAGGCCTCGCCGGACACCAGCGAGCATCGCCGCGACGAGCCCTATCGCCGCGCGCTCATCGGCGTCTACGCCCGCCTGGCCGCCACCCTGCGCAAGCTGGGCGGCACGCAGGCCCTGCGCCACGAGATCGGCCCCGCCGAGCCCTACCCCGACGCCGAGGCGCTGGCCGCCGACCTGCGCGTCGTGCGCGACTCGCTGCAGGCCCATCACGCCCAGGCGCTGGCCGGCATGCGCCTGGCGCCGCTGCTGCGCGCCGTGGAGGTGTTCGGCTTCCACCTGGCCACGCTGGACCTGCGCCAGAGCTCGGACAAGCACGAGGCCGTGCTGGCCGAGCTGCTGCATCGCGCGCAGCTGTGCCACGACTATTCCGCGCTGGACGAGGCCGCCCGCATCGAGCTGCTGCTGCGCATGCTGCGCGACCCGCGCCCGCTGCGCGTGCCCGACGCGCAGTACTCCGAGCTCACGGTCTCGGAACTCGCCGTGTTCGAGGCCGCCCGCGCCGCGCGGCGCAGCCTGGGCGAGCAGGCGGTGCGCCAGGCCATCATCTCCCACACCGAAAGCGTCAGCGACCTGCTGGAAGTGCTGCTGCTGCAAAAGGAGTGCGGCCTGCTGCACGGCACCCTGGGCGCCGAGGGCGCGCATGTGGAACTGATCGTCGTGCCGCTGTTCGAGACCATCGCCGACCTGCGCAACGCGCCGCAGATCATGCAGGGCCTGTACGAACTGCCCGGCATCGCCGAGCTGGTCTCGGCCTCGGGCTCGCTGCAGGAGATCATGCTCGGCTACTCCGACAGCAACAAGGACGGCGGCTACCTGACCTCGAACTGGGAACTGCACAAGACCTCGGTGGCCCTGGCCGAGCTCTTCGGCCAGCTCGGCGAGCGCCATGGCATCCGCATGCGCCTGTTCCACGGTCGCGGCGGCAGCGTGGGCCGCGGCGGCGGCCCCAGCTACGAGGCCATCCTGGCCCAGCCGGCCGGCACCGTGGGCGGCAGCATCCGCCTGACCGAGCAGGGCGAGGTGATCTCCAGCAAGTACGCCAATGCCGAGATCGGGCGCCGCAACCTGGAGACCCTGGTGGCCGCCACCCTCGAGGCCACGCTGCTGAGCGCGCGCCAGCCGGCGCCCGGCAGCGGCCGGCGCGGCACCCGCGTGGCCGCGCCGCAGAGCTTTCGCGAGGCCGCGGCGCAGTTGTCGCAATCGGCCATGCACGCCTACCGCGAGCTGGTCTACGGCGACCCCTCCTTCGCCCAGTACTTCTACGCCGCCACGCCCATCCGCGAGATCGCCGGGCTGAACATCGGCAGCCGCCCGGCCTCGCGCAAGCCCAGCACCGAGCTCGGCGACCTGCGCGCCATTCCCTGGAGCTTCTCCTGGGGCCAGTGCCGCGTGGCCCTCCCGGGCTGGTATGGCTTCGGATCGGCCGTGCGGGCCTTTGTCGAGCAACGCGGCGACGAGGGCGCCGAGCTGCTGGCGCGCATGCACCGGCAGTGGCCTTTTTTCCAGGCCCTGCTGTCCAACCTGGACATGGTGCTGTCCAAGACCGACCTGGCCGTGGCCTCGAACTACGCCCAGCTCGTGGGCGACGCCGCGCTGCGCCGCCGCGTGTACCGTGCCATCGAGCAGGAATGGCAGCGCAGCGTGCAGGCGCTGCGCGACATCACCGGCTGGTCGCAGTTCCTGCAGACCAACCCCACGCTGGCCCGCTCGATCCGCGCGCGCTTTCCCTACATCGACCCGCTGAACCACCTGCAGGTCGAGCTGCTGCGCCGTTTCCGCGAAGGCCAGAACGACGAGCGCACCATCCGCGGCATCCACCTGAGCATCAACGGCATCGCGGCGGGTTTGCGCAACACCGGCTGAGC
>JAKBBK010000099.1 GCA_021808525.1 Pseudomonadota bacterium | reverse complement strand
GGGTGTTGAGCAGGATGAAGCTGACCCCCAGCATGATGCCCGCGAACACCTTCCAGCTGATCTGGCCCGAGCGCGCGTGCAGGTAGGCGAAGGGCAGGGCCAGCATCATCATGATGACCCCGCTGAGCGGATACAGCAACTTGCGCCAGAACTCGAGTTCGTCGCGCTGCACCGACTGTCCGTTGGCGCGCAGATGGGAGATGTAGCGCCACAGGTCGAACACCGACATGTCCTGCGGGCTGAGCACCAGCGCGTCCAGCATCGAGGGCGACACCGAGGTGCGCCATTCCAGCGTGGGCGCGGTGCTGCTGCGCACGTCGCCGGCGGTGCCGGTGGGCAGGCGCACCGAGCGCACGTCGCGCAACAGCCACGTGCCGCCGGACTGATAGCGCGCGCTGGCCGCGCGCACGGTGCGCAGCAGATGCGCGGAGTCGTCGAGCACGTAGATGCGCACCTCGTGCAGTTCGCCGTCGGAGCTCACGCGGCCGATGTTGATCATCTGGTCGTCGTCGGCCCCTTCGCGATTGCGGACCCAGATGCCCGCGTTGGGCGCCGTGCCGAACTGTGCTCCGGGGGCGTGCGCCTGCAGCGTGGCCTGCATGCGCTGCGCCGCGGGCGCCGCGAATTCACCCAGCGCGAACACCAGCGCGGAACACAGCAGGCCGAAGCCGACCAACTGGAGCAGGGCCACGCGCGGGCTCAGCCCGGCCATGCGCAGGATGGTGAACTCCGAGGACGCGGCGAGCCCGGCCAGCACGTACACGGTGCCGGTGATCACGGCGATGGGCAGCACGTCGTAGGCGCGCGAAGGGATCTGCAGCGCCACCATCAGCATGGCCGCGGCGAAACCATGGCCGTTGTTGCTCAGCTGGTTCAGCATGTCCAGGAAGAACAGCAGGCCCAGGAACACCAGCAGCACCAGCGCGATGGCGCCCACGAGCTGGCGGAACAGGTAGCGGCGGATGGTTTGCATGCTTGGTTGCGCTCGCTCAGGCCGCGGCGCGTGGGCCCAGCGGGCGTGGCAGCAGGTCCTTGGCATAGGCCAGCGCCAGCAGCACCAGCAGTGCGCTGCCGTGCAGCACCAGCAGGCCGCTGCCCAGGTGCAGCTTGCCGGCCTCGATCCAGTGCTGCGTGGCGTTGAGGAAGTTCAGGTAGACCAGGTACACCAGCACGGCGACGATGAGTTGCAGCGCGCGTCCCGCGCGCGGATTGGTGGCCGCCAGCGGCACGGCCATCAGCACCAGGAGCAGCGTGGATACCGGCACGCCGATGCGCCAGGACAGCTCGCCTTGCCAGATCGGATTGCTGGAAAGCGCCAGGGTCGGGGTATCGATCTCGCGGCTCGGTGTGTTGGCCAGGCTTGCCGCGCCGGGCAGCACCTGCGCGGCCGGGCTGCTCAGCGCGGACAGGCGAACGCCCATCTCCCGGAAACCCGTGATCTGGTAGTCGGCCTGGCCCAGGGTGTGGGTGTAGCGGTGTCCGTCGGACAGCATCAGGTAGCGCGAATCATCCCGGTCGGCCAGCGCGGCCGCGCGGGCCACGGTCACCGTCTCGCGCCCGTCGGAGAAGTCGCGGATGAAGATGTCGTGCGCCAGCCCCTTGGCATCGGCGCCCTTGCCGATGAAGAACACACGCATGCCCGAGGCCGAGCGCCGGAACTGGCCCGGCGCCGCGCGCGAGAGGTCGCTGCGCTGTTCGAAGCGTTGGCGCAATGCGCTGTCCTGCCGATTCGCCCAGGGCCAGGCCACCAGGGTGAGCAGGGCGATCACCGCCAGCACCGGCGCGCTGAAGCGCAGCGCCGTGCGAAAGAACTGCCCCGGCGTGGCCCCGGCTCCGGCCCAGATGACCATTTCCGAATCGCGGTGCATGCGCGAGAAGCTCATGAGCACGGCGATGAACAGGGCCAGGCCGAGGATGAATTGCAGGTAGCTCAGGCAGGCCAGGCCGATCAGCAGGAACAGGTCGCGCGGGTTGGCCAGACCCTCGGTGGCCTGGCCCAGGATGCGGATCAACAGCAGGGTCAGCACGACCGAGAACAGCACCGTGAAGCTGGCGCCGAAGTGGCGGGCCATTTCACGGCGCAGGGAACTGTCCAGCAGCATCGGAATGGGTGGTGGCGGAAAACTGAAACCAGGTTCGCGCCCTTCGACGGCTGGGCTCCGGGCCGGCGCGGCGGGCGTGGCAGCGGGCCACGATGCCCGATCGCCGCCCGATGGCGAGACACGGGGCCTGCGCAGGTGGAATAATGGCCCAAGCCACGTCAGGAGCCCTCATGGAATTTAGCATAGCCCCCCTGAAAGCCTTGCCCTCGCTGCGCAGCGATTGCCTGGTCGTATTCCTCCAGCAATCCGCCGAAGGTAGCGGCCTGGCCGATGCCGAAGCCGTCGATGCGGCGGTCGCCGAGGCACGCCAGGACGGAGATTTCACCGGCGCGCTGGGCAACACCCTGCTGCTCGGCCGCGTGCCGGGCCTTGCGGCGCGCCGCACCCTGCTGGTCGGCCTGGGCGCCGCCCCCACCGATGGGCGTGCCTGGCGCAAGGCCGCCGGGGCGGCCTGCACGGCCCTCAAGGGCCGGGCCGCGGCGCAGGTTCACCTGGCCTGCGCCGATGGCCAGCAGCCGATGATCGAGGCCGCCGTTCGCGCCTTCGGGGATTTCGCCTACGTCTACAGTGCCACGCGCAAGCCCGACCCCGAGCCCGCCTGCCGCGTCGAGTCGGTGCAGATCCTCGCGCCTTCGCGCCAGTCCGCGCCCGCCCGCGCGCGCCTGGAGCGGGCGGTGGCGGTGCAGGCCGGGGTCGACCTGTGTCGCAACCTGGCGAACCTGCCCGGCAACCACTGCACGCCCACGCACCTGGGCAAGGTGGCGCAGGACCTGGGCAAGCGCCATCGCCTGAAGGTCGAGGTGCTCGGGCGCGCCGAGATCGAGCGCGAGCGCATGGGCGCGCTGCTGGCGGTCGCGCAGGGGTCGCAGCAGCCGCCTCGCTTCATCGTGCTGCGCTACGACGGCGCGCCGAAGAAACAGGCGCCCCACGTGCTGGTGGGCAAGGGCGTGACCTTCGACAGCGGCGGCATCTCCCTCAAGCCCGGCGCCGACATGGACGAGATGAAATTCGACATGTCCGGCGCGGCCTCCGTGCTCGGTGCCTTCGAGGCGATCGCGCGCCTGCGTCCGGCGATCAACGTGGTGGGCCTGATTCCCGCCACCGAGAACCTGCCCGGCGGCACCGCCGTCAAGCCCGGCGACGTGGTGACCAGCCGCTCCGGCCAGACCATCGAGATTCTCAACACCGATGCCGAGGGGCGCCTGATCCTGTGCGACGCGCTGAACTACGCCGAGCGTTTCAAGCCCGCCAGCGTGGTCGACATCGCCACCCTCACCGGCGCCTGCGTGATCGCGCTGGGCCATGTCAACAGCGGACTGTTCAGCCCCGACGACGCGCTGGCCGAGGCGCTGCTGGAGGCCGGGCGCCAGACCCAGGACCCCTGCTGGCGCATGCCGCTGGGCGAGGACTACGCCGAGGGCCTGCGTTCGCGCTTCGCCGACGTGGCCAACATCGCCGGCCGCGCCGGCGGCAGCGTCACCGCGGCCTGTTTCCTGCAGCGATTCACCAAGGCCTATCGCTGGGCGCACCTGGACATCGCCGGCACCGCCTGGAAGAGCGGCGCCGACAAGGGCGCCACCGGACGCCCGGTGCCCCTGCTCGTGCACTACCTGCTGACGCAGGAGCAGGGCGCGGCACCGCGATGAGGGCAGGGTCGTGAGCGGGCCCCGGGTCGAGTTCCGCGTCGGCGTGGCCGACCCGCTGGGCTATTGCTGCGGCCTGCTGCGCGCCGCCGACGCCAAGGGAGCGCGCAGCGTCGTGTGCGCTCCCTCGGCGTGGATCGACGAGCTCGACCAGCGCCTGTGGACCTTCTCCCAGCCCGATTTCCTGGCCCACTGCCGCGTGGGCGATGCGCTGGAGGCGCGCAGCCCCATCGTGCTCAGCGAAAGCGCCGACGTGCGCGGCCTGCAGGGTCGCGACTGCCTGGTCAACCTGGGCACCGAGGAGGTGCTGGGCTGGCAGCAATGGCCGCGGGTGATCGAACTGGTCGGATCCGACCCGCAGGCCAAGGCGGCGGCCCGGCAGCGTTTTCGCAGCTACCGCGCGGCGGGTTGCGAGCCGCACAACGTGGAGCCTTGACATGGACACCGGCCGGCGCCTTCCCTTGTTGACCGAGATCCTCGAGCTGCCGTCCGGCAGGCCGCAGGCGCCGCCCGCCCCCGCCCCCGCCCCCGCCCCCGCCACCCGCGTGGTCGGGTCGCTGGCGGCCATCCATCCCGCCGGCGCCGCGGCATGGGACTCGTCGGCCCAGGCCGAGTCGCCGCAGGCCAGCCTGGCCGATCATCCGGCCGTCTCGACGGAAATGGCGCGGGCCGTGCTCGAGCTCGAGCTCGAGCAGGCCTTGCGTGAAGTGCTGGAGCCGCGCCTGGCCGTGCTGTTGCGCGAGACCGCGGCGGAACTCGCGCAGCGCCTGCAGCCGCGCATGCACGAGTGGCTCGACGAGCACGGCGAGGAGCCCTGAGCCGAAGTGACCCGAAGGCGTTCGGGGGGATATCGCCACGAACGTAACAAAGTCTTTCATGCGGCGTGTAATGGGGCCCAACTCTGCTCCATGCCGCTGCCATGAAACCCGCCTTCGCCCAAGCCGCCCGCCGCCCGATCCGGGGCGCGCGTTCCATCATCCGCGCCGCGGCCAGCCTGGGCCTGCTGGCCGGCCTGGCCTGCGCCGTCCATGCGCAGGATGCCGCGCTGACCGTGCGCATCGGCAGCGCCGAACCCATGACCGGCGGGCTTGCCGCCGTCGGGGTGGACAACACCAACGCCGTGCGCCTGGCCATCGAGGAGCTCAATCGACGCGGCATGGTCATCGGCGGCAAGCGCGTGCTCTGGGAACTCGACGCGCAGGACGACCAGGGGGACCCGCGCCAGGCCGCCCAGGTGGCGCAGAAGTTCGTGGACCAGAAGGTCCACGGTGTCGTGGGCCATGCCAGCAGCGGCTGCACCGTGCCGGCCGCGGCCATCTACGCGCGCGCCGGCATTCCGCAGATCACCCCCGCGTCCACCGACACCAGCATCGCCCGGCGCGGCCACGCCACCTTTTTCCGCATGCTCGCCGACGACGCCGCGCTGGGCGAGGGCCTGGCCCGTTACGCGGCCGGCACCCTGCATCTGCGCAGCGTGGTCGTGATCGACGACCGCACCGCCTACGGCCAGGGCCTGGCCGACAGTTTCGTGCGGGGAGCCGAGGCCTCCGGCATGCGCGTGCTGGCGCGGGAATACACCAGCGACAAGGCCAGCGATTTCTCGGCCGTGCTCACGCGGGTGCGGGCTCTCAAGGCCGACGCGTTGTTCTATGGCGGAATCTACGCCCAGGGCGGCCCCTTGCTGCGTCAAATGCGGCGGCTTGGGGTCGAAGCTCGCTATATCGGAGGCGACGGCAGTTGCATGCCGGCCATGGCGCAGACCGCCGGCGAGGCCGTCAACGGCGCGCTGTGCGCGGAAAGCGGCCTGTCGCTGCAGGCCATGCCCGAGGGCGCGGCCTGGCTGGAGCGCTACCGGGCGCGCTTCGGTCCCGTGCCCGTGCAGGTGTTCTCGCCCTATGCCTACGACGCGACCATGGTGCTGGCCGCCGCCATGGCCAAGGCCGGTTCCATCGAGCCGAGCCGCTATCTGCCCTACCTGCGCGACATCGGCTACGACGGCGTGACCAAGAAGAACATCCGCTTCACCGCGCAAGGCAACCTGGTCGCGCCTTCCGTCACCATCGAGGAATTCCGCGACGGCCGGCAGCAGGTGCTGGCCGTGCAGCAGCTGCCCTGAGCCCGGCCGCCCGCCCATGCAAGGCGCACGACCGGAGCTCCGGCCATCCAAGGAGACCGACATGCCACAAGACCTCGCAAGCATCCCGCCGGCCTCGGCAGCGCTGTCCCGGCCACCGCGCGCCGCGCCGCCGACCGGGCTCGTGCCTGGGCGTTCGGCCGGCCAGGCGCTCGGCCTGGCCGCCAGTCTGGTGCTCAGCCCGGTGCTCAGTCTGGGAGCAGCATGGGGCGCGCCTGCCCGCGCCGGCACGCTGAGCGTGGTGGTCGGCGTCAGCGCCGGCACCACCGGCCCGCGCGCCCTGGTCGGGCAGGATTTCACCAACGGCGTGGCCCTGGCGGTGGAAGACCTCAACGCCCGGAAGTTGCGCATCGGCTCCGACCGCGTGGTGTGGAAACTGCTTGCCGAGGACGACCAGGCCGACCCCCGGCAGGCCGCCGTGGTGGCGCAGAAATTCATCGATGCCAAGGTGGCGGGGGTGATCGGCCCGGACACCTCCGGAGGGGCCTACGCGGCCGAGCGCCTGCTCGACGCGGCGTCGATTCCCATGGTGATGGCCGCGGCCACCGACAGCCGCCTGGGGCGCATGGGCTCGAAGAGCTTTTTCCGCGTGATCGCCGACGATGCGGTGGTGTCCCGGGCCCTGGCCGATTACGCACAGCATGAACTGCACCTGCGCACGGTGGCGCTGATCGACGACCGCACCGCCTTCGGACAGGGTCTGGCCGACGCCTTCGCGCGCGATGCGGCGGCGCGCGGCATGCGGGTGGTGGCCCGCGAGTACACCACCGACAAGGCCAGCGATTTCTCCGCCGTGCTCACGCGGGTGCGCAGCCTGCACCCCGACGCCATCATGTTCGGTGGCGTGATCACGCAGGCGGGCCTGATGCTGCGCCAGATGGACCATTTCGGGCTCGACATCCCGCTGCTGGGCGGTGACGGCGCCTGCGTGGCCGAATTGCCCAAGCTGGCCGGCAGCGCGGTACGCCACATGGTGTGCGGCGACGGTCGCCTGCCCCTGGAGCGCACGCCGGGCGGCCTGGCGTGGAGCCAGCGCTACGAGCGGCGTTTCGGGCCCGAGGCCTTCCAGGCCTATTCGCCGTACTCCTACGACGCCACGATGGTGCTGGCCCAGGCCATGCAGCGCGCGGGCTCGGTCGAGCCCGCCCGTTTCCTGCCGGCGCTGCGAGCCACCGACTACGACGGCATCACCCGCGAACATCTGCGCTTCGGGCCCAACGGCGAAGTAGCCGATCCGCAAGTCACGATTTCCGTATATCGTGAAGGACTGAAAGTTCCCGTCAAGGTCCAGACCGTGGCCCGCTGAGGCGCGCCTGGGCGGTGGCGTGCCCGCAGCGCCGGTGGCGTTCGGCTCGCCCTCTGGATGGGCGTGGGTCTTGCCGCTCCGCCCTGGTGCAGCGGCCCCGTGGCGGGGCGTCTTGTCCCTCCCGTGGGGCATGCAGCATGTCCTCGCGGGCGTCACCCCCTCGTTTACGGGCGCCGTGGTGACGGGCAAACAACTCTCCGTGGAGTTCCCGTTTACTGGGTGCTAGCGTCCTGTGTATAGTGGCCGGCGTTGGGTGTTCCCGACTGAATTGTGGCGCACACAATCGCCAAAAATCCTATAACCGGGAGGTTCGTTCACATGAAACGCAAGCACACAGTTATCGCCCTGTCCGTGGGCCTGGCCCTGGCCGGCATCTATGGAAGCGCATTCGCCGCCGGCGAGGTCACGGTCACCATTGGTTCTGCGGCCCCGATCTCGGGTCCGCAAGCCAGTTTCGGCCAGGACAACACCAATGGTGTGCGCATGGCCATCAATGACCTGAACAAGGAAAACATCGTCATCGGCGGCAAGA
>JAKBBK010000031.1:32215-35548 GCA_021808525.1 Pseudomonadota bacterium | reverse complement strand
AGGCGGCGCGCGCAGCGCGCTTCCAACCTCATGCTTGCGGCAGCTGTCTGAGCGCAGCGCGATAGCGCGTAGCGAGTTCTGCCGCACGCCTGCCTCCCGAGCAGCGCAAGCGCAGTCGGGCCCGCAGCGGCCGACCACCCCGTCGCCGCCCGCCCGCGCGCCGCAGCCGCCGCTCGCTGCGCTCTACGTCGCGGGGGGAGGTTGCACCCTTCGTCGCGGGGGGCGCCCTGCGGCGGGTGTGGTCCTGGCAGCCGGGCGTTGTGGGTGGAAGGGGGCTTTCAGGCGGGATGGGTAGCTGGCTTTGGCGGTCTGGAAGGTGGTCTTGCTGGGGCTTGGGGAGGTGGGTGATGGATGCGCTCGAGTTTGATTACGTGGTGGTGGGGGCCGGGACGGCGGGGTCGTTGCTGGCCAATCGGTTGAGTGCGGATCCGGGGAACCGGGTGCTGCTGCTGGAGGCGGGCGGGCGGGACAACTATCACTGGATCCACATTCCGGTGGGGTACCTGTATTGCATCGACAACCCTCGCACGGATTGGCGCTATCGCACGGAGCCCTCGGCGGGGTTGAATGGGCGCAGCCTGTTGTATCCGCGGGGCAAGACCCTGGGGGGCTGCTCGAGCATCAACGGCATGATCTACATGCGCGGCCAGGCGCGGGACTACGAGGCCTGGGCGGGGATCACCGGGGAGCCGCAGTGGGGCTGGGAGGCCTCGCTGAAGGATTTCATTGCCCATGAGAGCCATTACAGCCTGGACGCGGGCGCGGGCCCGAGCGTGGTGCCGGCGGCGGCGCCGGGGGCGGTGGCGGCCCGTTTCGTGTCGCCGAACACGGGGGCCGCGGCGCCCGCGCTGCGCGAGAGCGCGCGCTGGCACGGCGCGGGCGGCGAGTGGCGGGTGGAGCGCCAGCGTCTGCGCTGGGACATCCTGGAGGCCTACGCCCAGGCGGCCCGCGAGGCGGGGATTCCGGCCAGCGAGGATTTCAATCGCGGGGACAACGAAGGGGTGGGGTATTTCGAGGTGAACCAGCGCCGGGGCTGGCGCTGGAATGCCTCGAAGGCCTTCCTGCGGCCGGTGCGCCACCGCGCCAACCTGCAGGTGTGGACCCACGCCCAGGTGGAGAGCCTGCGCATCGAGCGCGACGCCGAGGGGCGCCTGCGGTGCACCGGCTGCGCCGTGGTGCGCGAGGGCCGGCGCCTGGAGTTGCGTGCGGCGCGCGAGGTGGTGCTCAGCGCCGGCTCCATCGGCTCGGCGCAGTTGCTGCAGTTGTCGGGCATCGGCCCGGGCGAGCTGCTGCGCGAGCACGGTATCGAGGTGCTGCGCGACGCCCCCGGGGTGGGGGCGAACCTGCAGGACCACCTGCAGATTCGCTCGGTGTACAAGGTGCAGGGGGTGCGTACCCTCAACACCCTGGCCGGCAGCCTGTGGGGCAAGGCGATGATCGCGCTGGAGTACGCGGTCAAGCGCAGCGGGCCGATGAGCATGGCGCCGTCGCAGCTCGGCGCCTTCACGCGCAGCGACGGGTCGCGCCCCTATCCGAACATCCAGTACCACGTGCAGCCGCTGTCGCTGCCGGCCTTCGGGCAGCCGCTGGACACCTTCCCGGCCTTCACGGCCAGCGTGTGCAACCTCAACCCGACCAGCCGCGGCACGGTGCGCATTCGCAGCCGGGATTTCCGGGAGGCGCCGGCCATCGACCCGAACTACCTGAGCACCGAGGAAGACCGCAAGGTGGCCGCCGACTCGCTGCGCGTGACCCGGCGCATCGTGCAGCAGCCGGCGCTGGCGCCCTACAGGCCCGAGGAGATCAAGCCCGGGCCGCAGTACCAGGACGACGAGCAGCTGGCGCGCGCGGCGGGGGACATCGCCAGCACCATCTTCCACCCGGTGGGCACCACGCGCATGGGCCGGGCCGACGACCCGCAGGCGGTGGTCGACCCGCATCTGCGGGTGATCGGGGTGCAGGGCCTGCGCGTGGTCGACGCCGGGGTGATGCCGCTGATCACCAGCGGCAACACCAACAGCCCGACCCTGATGATCGCGGAGAAGGCGGCGCGCTGGATTCTCGCCGGAAGCTGAATTCCGGCGAGGGGCGCGGGGCCGCGCCCGCCCAGGCCGCTTTCTCTCAGGCCGCTTTCTCTCAGGCGACTTCGGTGACGAACTCGCCCATCGGGCGGCGCGACTTGTTGAGCTTGACCAGCCAGTCGCTCTCGGCGTCGCGGTAGCCCAGGGGCAGCAGCAGCACGCTGCGCAGGCCCTTGGCGCGCAGGTCGAGGATCTCGTCGACCTTGGCGGGGTCGAAGCCTTCCATGGGCGTGCTGTCGATGCCTTCGTTGGCCGCGGCCACCAGCGCGAAGCCCAGGCCGATGTAGGCCTGGCGCGCGGCGTGCTCGAAGTTCACCTCGGCGCTGCGCTGCGGGTAGGAGCCCAGCAGGCGCTGGCGGTAGTCCTCCCAGCCGGGGATGGTCACGCCGCGGTCGACGTTGGTCTGGTCGAACACGCGGTGGATGCGCTCGGGGGTGTAGGTGTCCCAGGCGGCGAACACCAGCAGGTGCGAGCCGTCGGTGATCTGGCTCTGGTCGTTGGCCGCGGCGCGGATGCGACGGCGCAGCTCGGGGTCGCTGACCAGCAGGATGTCGTAGGGTTGCAGCCCGCTGGAGCTGGGGGCGAGGCGGGTGACCTCGAGAATGCGCGCCACGGCATCGGCGGGAACGCTTCGGGCCGGGTCCATCTTCTTGGTGGCATAGCGCCACTGGCAGAGTTGCAGCAGATCCATGAGATTGTTGTCCTGGAAGGGGTTCGGGCGCGCGCGCGATGCGTCACGCTGCGCTGCAGCATTGGAACACCGGCGGGGTTTTTTTGCAGGTCGCTGCGCTGGGCTTGACCCGGGCCCTCAGGGTCATCAACCCGTGGCGTACCTGAGCCAGCAGCCCTCAACCCCCGGCCAGGGGCTGGTCGCGCTCGAGCAGCCAGGCGCGGGGGTGACGGGTCATGCCGATGCCTTTGTCTTCGGCCTCGGGTGCCTTTCACGCTCCGTGGGCATCGGCTGCGCGACCAGGCGCACGCCCAGCGCGGCGCAGACAAGGCGTATGGTCTCGAACCGAGGTTGGCTGCCGGGGCGAAGCGCCTTGTAGAGAGCTTCACGCGTAATGCCCGTCTGGCTCGCGATCTGGGACATGCCCCTGGCACGGGCGATGTCCCCCAGCGCCGCCGCCAGGAGCGACGGGTCGTCATCTTCGAGGACGGCCGTCAGGTACTCAGCGATGTCCTGTTCGCTTTGCAGGAACTCCGCCGCATCGAACTCGGGAAGTTCGGAGACCTTGATCTTGTTGCTCAT
>JAKBBK010000031.1:23646-32115 GCA_021808525.1 Pseudomonadota bacterium | reverse complement strand
G
Source organism: Pseudomonadota bacterium (assembly GCA_021808525.1). Classification (GTDB taxonomy): domain Bacteria; phylum Pseudomonadota; class Gammaproteobacteria; order Burkholderiales; family Burkholderiaceae_C; genus Thiomonas_A. The sequence goes on along the minus strand of JAKBBK010000031.1, from coordinate 32,114 downwards.
CCTTCAGGACCCGGCCAGCGGCTGGTCGCGCTCGAGCAGCCAGGCGCGGGGGTGGCGGGTCATGCCGATGCGCTCGTAGTAGCGGTCGGCGGCCGGTGCGGCGAGCAGGATGAGCTTGGCCTTGGGGCCCAGTTGCGCCCGCGTGGCCTCGATCAGCGCGCGGCCGATGCCGTGGCCCTGCAGGGCGCGTTCCACGGCGAGGTCGCTGAGATAGCAGGCGTAGCTGAAATCGGTGACGCTGCGCGCGATGCCGACCAGGCGTTCGCCCTGCCAGGCGCTGACCGTGAGGTTGGCGTTGCGCAGCATGCCCTCGATGCATTCGAGGTCGTCCACCGGGCGACGCTCGGCCAGCGTGGAGGCGCGCAGCACGCCGAGGAACTGCTCGACGCTGACGGGGGCGTTGACGCGGATGTCGAAGGCGGTGCGGGAGTCGTTCATGCGGGAGCGGGCGGGGCGTGACGGCGAGGCGCTGACGGCGAGGCGGAGGGCGGCGAGCTGAGGGGTGGCGGGGCGAGGCCCGCTCAGGCGAAGCGCGAGGGCGCGAAGGGCGCGGGGTCGAGCAGGGGCTGCTGCCCGCACATCATCTCGGCCAGCAGGCGCCCGGTGACCGCGCCCAGGGTGAAGCCGTGGTGGGCATGGCCGTGGGCCAGCCACAGGCCGGGCAGGCGAGGGGCGGGGCCGATCAGGGGCATCATGTCGGGGGTGCAGGGGCGCTGGCCCATCCAGGGCACGGGGTCCAGGCGTTCGCCCAGGTCGAGGAGCTCGCGCGCGCGGGGTTCCACGGCGTCGAGCTGGCGGGGCGTGGGGGGCGCGTCCAGGTGCGCGAGCTCGGCGCCGGTGGTCAGGCGGATGCCGCGGCGCATGGGCGCGAGCAGGTAGCCCACCTCGGTGTCGAGCACGGGTTGCCCCAGCGGGGCCCCGGCGCGGGGCGCGTAGTGCATGTGGTAGCCGCGCTTGACGGCCAGCGGCAGGCGCAGGCCCAGGCGTCGGGTGAGGGGCTGGGCCCAGGGGCCCAGCGCGATCACCGCCTGCGCGGCCTGGACCTCGCCGCCCTCGGCCTGCACCCGCCAGGCCTCGCGCAGCGTGGCCGCGTCGCCGCGCAGCAGGGTTCCGCCCAGGCGCTGGAACAGGGCCGCGTAGGCCTGCACCAGACCTTGGGGGTCGGTGCAGGGGACGGGCTGCAGGTAGCGCACGGCGCCGGCCAGGCGCGGGCTGAGCGAGGGCTCGGCGCGCCGCAGGGCCGCGGCGTCCAGCGCCTCGAAGGGCACGTCGAATTCGCGCCGGCAGTCCTCGGCCGCGCGTACCTCGGCCTGCCAGCGCGCGGGGCTGCGGTAGATGCGCATCCAGCCCGCGGGGCGCAGCAGGTCCTGCGCGCCGGCCTGCGCGGCCAGGGCCAGGTGCTCGTCCAGGCAATGCCGGATCAGCGGCGCGTACTGGCGGGCGATGGCCATGTGGCGCCGCGGCGCCGAGTTGCGCCAGTAGCTCCACAGGAAGGGCAGCAGCGCGGGAAGGTCGCGGGGGTGGTAGCGCAGCTCGGGGGCGGTGTTGCGGGCGTAGCGCAGCAGGGTGCCGGTGTCGCGCGGGAAGGCGTAGGGAATGGCGCCTTCGCGCTGGATCAGCCCGGCGTTGCCCATCGAGGTCTCGCCCCCGGGCTCGCGCCGGTCGACCAGCACCACCGAGCGCCCGCGCTGCTGCAGGTGCAGGGCCACGCAGACGCCGACCATGCCGGCGCCGAGCACGAGGACATCGAAACGCTTGGGCATCTCAGCACTCGACGATGTTCACAGCCAGCCCGCCGCGCGAGGTTTCCTTGTACTTGCTGCGCATGTCGGCGCCGGTCTCGCGCATGGTCTTGATGACCTGGTCGAGGGAGACCAGGTGGTGCCCGCTGCCGCGCAGGGCCATGCGCGCGGAGTTGATGGCCTGCACCGCGCCCATGGCGTTGCGCTCGATGCAGGGCACCTGCACCAGGCCGCCCACCGGGTCGCAGGTGAGCCCGAGGTGGTGTTCCATGCCGATCTCGGCCGCGTTCTCCACCTGCTCGGGGCTGCCGCCGAGCACCGCGCACAGGCCGGCCGCGGCCATGCTGCAGGCCACGCCCACTTCCCCCTGGCAGCCCACCTCGGCGCCGGAGATGGAGGCGTTCTCCTTGTACAGCAGTCCGATGGCGCCGGCGGTGAGCAGGAACTCGATGATGCCGCGCTCGTCGGCGCCGGGGCACAGCTCGACGTAGTAGTGCAGCACGGCCGGCACGATGCCGGCGGCGCCGTTGGTGGGGGCCGTGACCACGCGCCCGCCGGCGGCGTTCTGCTCGTTGACGGCCAGGGCCCACAGGTTCACCCAGTCCAGCGCGCGCAGGGGGTCGTCGAGCCCGGGGCCTCCCTGCTGCTTGAGCGAGCGCCACAGGGCGGGCGCGCGCAGGCGCACGCGGAAGCCGCCGGGAAGCTCGCCCTCGTCTGCGCGGCAGCCGCGCGCCGCGCAGTCGTGCATGGCTTGCCAGATGCCCAGCAGCCCGGAGTCGATGGCGGGATCGTCGCGCCAGGCGCGCTCGTTCAGGCGCATGACCTCACCCATGGAGCAGTGCAGGCGCGCGCAATGCTGCAGCAGTTCGGCGCCGCTGTGGAAGGCCAGGGGCAGTTGCGGCCCGGGCTCGGTGCGCAGCCCGCCGGCGAGGGCCTGGGCGTCGACCACGAAACCCCCGCCGATGGAGTACATGTCCTGCCGCAGCAGCAGCGCGCCGGCGGCGTCGTAGGCCTCGAAGCGCATGCCGTTGGGGTGCAGCGACAGGGCCCGCCCGGACTCGAGCACCAGGTCATGCCGGGGATCGAAGGCCACCGGGTGGCGGCCCAGCAGCGAAAGCGTGCGCGATTCCCGGACCTGTTGCAACAAGCCGGGGATGCGGTCGGGGTCGACCCCGTCCGGGCGCTCGCCCATCCAGCCCAGCAGCACCGCGCGGTCGCTGCCGTGGCCGCGGCCGGTGGCCGACAGCGAGCCGTAGAGCTGGCAGCGCACGCGCGCGCTGCGCTCGAGCAGGCCCTGCTCGTCGAGCGCGCCGACGAAGCCCCGCGCGGCGCGCATGGGGCCCACGGTGTGCGAGCTGGAGGGCCCGATGCCGATGCGGAACAGGTCGAAGACGGAAACAGCCATGGTGGGGTCCGGGGCGGCCGCAGGGGCCGGAAAACTTCCATGCTAGGCCCGCCAGGCTGCGGCGGGCGCGCCATGGGCCTGCACGCGTCGTGGGTATGCGGCGCAAGGAAAGCAGTCACATGCCGAGCACGGGGCCGCTCGAGGCTTCGGCCGCCTTTTTGGCTTCGACCAAATGAGCGAAACCAAGCTCTTGATGCGCGGCGCACGCGGCATTCAATTGCTTTTCAAAAGTTGCAAACGCTGCGGCGAAGTCCGGCTTCGAAGCGCTGTAAACCATCTCGGCCACAAACGAATTGAAATTCGCTTCGAATTCCGGACTTTTCTTGACGGCCTCGATTGCGTAGTGAAGCTCCTTCACGGGCGCCTCAGCGAACTGTGGATGCTGATTGAGGAAGTCCTTGGCATCCCTCTTTATCGCGTCGGCCATGAGATCGGAGATCAACTTCGGGGGGCTGAAAGTCGATGGCTCGACTCTTTCGATCTCGTGAATGTCATAAATGTGGCGCACCAGGGTATGATCCAACTCCCTCTGTTTCTCTGGGTTGTGGGGGTTGGCCTCCACTGAACGAAGATGCATCGCAACCCGCCTTGAGAAGGAAAGCAGCTTTTCAACCGCGGTCTCTTTCAAATCCGCTGTTTTCAGTGAGACCGCGTCTGGCTGGGCTTTGCCGGCAAGTCTGTCAATCAGCAGCACGGCATCGCGCTTCTGCGCGGGCAGCGCGATTTCTGTGAAGTTGAGTTCAATTTGAATTCGCGAACGAAGCTGAGGCGATGGTTTGAACAGTCCATCATATCTGATATTGAAAACGATGTATCTATTCTCATCCCTCGCCTGGATCGTTTCAAACTGCTTTCCCTCCGCCTTGAAGTCATTTTCGAACTGCTCGGCGTCAAACCCCTCTTCGATCAGCGCTTGTCGCACCTTCGCTTTCAGATCACTCAACGCCTTTTTGAGCGGGCCTTTCGAGAGCGGTGGCGAACCCTTCTTTTTGATGACTTTGATGTCAACATCCTCCGAAAGCCTTTCCACTATTCCATAGGATTTTGAAAGACAACTTCCGCCGCAGAAGACGAATTCAAAGGCTGGATGATTGATCTTCGCCAGCGCCCTCAAAGCCGCGCTGACATGGCAGTCCTTCTCCAATGCAGCCTCGGAAACAGCCGGACCCAGCTCGGCGACCAAGCCGGCGATCATCGCCTGCTGCTGTTGGTCAATCCGTCTCATAGGCGATCGTCCTTTTCCCGAAACCGATTTTCCGGCGTACCCGAGCCTTGCCGATCGAAATGACCGGAAGCATGGGGACCTGTGTGCTGCGCCCTTCCTGCAAAGCCCTTTCGCTTGCTCCCACCTCCGCTTTCACGCCCATTTTCCGCATGGCCTCCAAACCTATGGCGACCAATGCGTTCTTGGGAACGGGGGTGCCGGTAAGCGGCGATTCAATCGCCCTTGCGTAGACGCCGTATCCGACTCTCACAATCAGGCCCTCATTCATGAGTTCGGCGACTGCTCGACTGACTTGTCGATAGTCGCCAAAACGCCCGAATTCCTTGCGCAAAAAGACGAAATCCTTCGAAGCTTTCAGGCTGGCAGCGATCCTTTCCTTGACGGTGACCGTGGGCATGGTGCACTCCTGCAAACATGGGACATCCATGTCTCATGTTTGCATGGATGTCCCATGTTTGCAAGGCCCATATCCAGCGTGGCCTTTCGTCCCGCCGCTTCGGCCTCGGTTCCTCAGGCTCTTGGAGAGCGACGCGCAAGCGTTTCCCTCCCAAAGAATCGGGCCTCCGAAGAGGCCCAATCAGGTCTTCAACAGCCTGTTGAGGAAACGGCTGCCGGATCAGGCGGCCTGCTCGCAGGTGGCGGCGAGGTCGGCGGCGAAGGCGTCGACGGTCTGCGGCGTGGTGTCCCAGGCGCACATCAGGCGGCAGCCGCCGCCGGCGATGAACTCGTAGAACTGCCAGCCGCGCGCGTGCATGGCGTCGATGACCCGGCGCGGCAGTTGCGCGAACACGGCGTTGGCCTGGGGCGGATGCATGACCTGCACCCCGGGCAGGCAGCGGATGGCCTCGTGCAGGCGCTGGGCCATGGCGTTGGCGTGGCGCGCGTTGTGCAGCCAGGTGTCGTTCTCCAGCATGCCCACCCAGGGCGCGGAGATGAAGCGCATCTTGGAGGCCAGCTGGCCGGCCTGCTTGAGGCGCCAGGCGAAGTCGCGCGAGAGCTCGGGGTCGAAGAACACCACGGCCTCGCCCACCGGCAGGCCATTCTTGGTGCCGCCGAAGCACAGCACGTCCACCCCGGCGCGCCAGGTGATCTCCGAGGGGTGCACGTCCAGCGTGGCCACGGCGTTGGCGAAGCGCGCGCCGTCCATGTGCACCTTGAGCTGGCGGCGCTTGGCGATGGCGGCGATGGCGCGCACTTCCTCGACGCTGTAGACGGTGCCGAGCTCGGTGGCCTGGGTCAGCGAGACCACCTTGGGCTTGGGGTAGTGGATGTCGCTGCGCCGGGTCACCAGGTGCTCGATGGCGTCGGGGGTCAGCTTGCCCAGGCGCGCCGACGGGCTCTCGCTCTCGCCCACCAGCAGCTTGGAGCCGTTGGAGAAGAACTCGGGCCCGCCGCATTCGTCGGTCTCGATATGCGCCACCGGCGAGCACACCACGCTGTGGTAGCTCTGGCACATGGCCGCCAGCGCCAGGGAGTTGGCGGCGGTGCCGTTGAACACGTAGTAGACGTCGCAGTCGGTCTGGAACAGCTCGCGCAGCATGTCGGTGGAGCGCTGGGTCCACACGTCGTTGCCATAGCCGGGCTGGTGGCCGCAGGCGTTGGCGTCGAGCAGGGATTGCAGCGCCTGCGGGCAGATGCCGGCGAGGTTGTCGCTGGCGAAATGCTGGCGGGGCTCGGTCTTCGGGGCGTGGGCGTCGGAGTGGGGGGAGGTCATGGGCTTGGGGTGCGATGTCTCAGCCGCTGCTGAGCGCGCCGGCCTTGTCCAGCGCCTCGAGCACCGCGCTGGGCGGCACGCGGCGTACCTGCGGACGGGCGACGTCTTCCAGCAGCACGAGTTCCAGCATACCTTGGGGGCCGCTGCGGTCCACGGGCAGCAGGTCCAGCCAGCGGGCGGCGGCCACGCGCGGCAGGCGGGTGGGCAGGCCGGCGCGCACCAGCACGTCGCGCAGGCGCGCGGCACTGGCGGGGCTCTGCACCCCGAGGTCCTCGCCCAGCGCGGTGGCCATCCACATGCCCAGCCCGACGGTCTCGCCGTGCAGGTACTGGCCGTAGCCGACCAGGGATTCGATGACCCCGCCGAGCCGTGTGCCGAAACTCAGCGGCGAGGGCGCGCGCTGGAGCTGGCGGTCCTGGGCCTCGATCTGCGCGCGCAGCTCGGGGAAGCGCTGCACGGCATGGGCCACGGCGGCGGACTCGCGCGCGCGCAGCGCGTCGAGCTGGCTTTCCAGCCAGGCGAAGAATTCGGCGTCGCCCACCGCGGCGCATTTGATGATCTCGGCCAGGCCGGCCGAGACCTCGCGGGGGGATTCCTGCTGGGCCTGCAGCATGGCGCGCACGCCCTGGCCCAGGCGGGCGAAGGCCGAGGGGCGCCGGCCTTGCGGCGCGGCGCCCGCGTCGGCGGCAGGCTCGGGGGCGGCCGGCACGGCGGGGGCGCGCGCATCGTCCGGAGCGGGCGGTGCCGGGGGCGCGGCGCTGCCCATGGAGCTTGCGGCCGCGTGGCTCGTCGCACTGGCCGCCGTACTGCCCGCCGCGCCGGCGGAGATCGCCTCGATCAGGCCGAGCTCGCGCAACTGCTCGAAGGAGCCCGGCGTGAGATCGGGCGAGCTGAGCATGGACAGCAGGGCTTCGTCGCTGCGCTGGCCGTCGATGAGCAGCAGCAGGTTGCGCATGGGCCGGCTCAGCGGGGGCTGGCGGGTGCTCAGGGCCTGGCGTCCGTTGTCGGTCTTGCGGTAGGTCTGGGGCATGCGGCGTCCGGCAGTCGCGGGAAGGGGCGGGCTCCCGGCCGGGGGCCGGAGCATGGTGCAAACCCTAACGGGGCCTCGGGCTCGGAGGCACCGGGGAAATCCGGATTGTGTCGCATTCCGGAGGCAATCGGCGTCATGGCCGCCGGGTTCAGAATTTTTCCACCCAGGGGCGCAGCTCGATTTCCCAGGTCCAGGCGCTGCGTTCCTGGCGGATCAGGTGCAGGTAGCTGCGCGCGATGGCCGCGGGGTCGAGTTGTCCGTCGGGCTGAGCGGGGGGCGTGCGATCGGGGTGGGCGATGCCGCCGTCGATGATCACGTGGGCCACGTGCACGCCCTGGGGCGCGAGTTCGCGCGCCAGCGCCTGCGCCAGCCCGCGCAGCGCGAACTTGCCCATGGCGAAGGCGCTGGAGCCGGGGAAGCCCTTGACGCTGGCGGAGGCGCCGGTGAACAGCAGGCTGCCCCGGCCGCGCTCCAGCATGCGCCGCGCCGCCTGCTGCGCCACCAGCATCGCGCCATGGGCGTTGACCTGCAGGGTCTGCAGCACCTGCGCGGGGTCGAGGTCGGTGATGGCGCCGCGCAGCCGGGCGCCGGCGTTGTACACGACCACCTCGGGGCCTCCCGGGTGCTCGTGGTCCAGCAGGGAGAACAGCGCATCGACGTCGCCGGCGCGCGCGGCGTCGCAGTGCAGGGCGAGGGCGTCGAGCTGCCGCGCCTGCTCGCGCAGGCGCTCGGGGCGGCGCGAGGCCAGGGCCACGCGCATGCCGCCTTCGTGGGTGAAGGCGCGCGCCAGCGCGGCGCTGAGGCCGTCGCCGGCTCCGACGATCAAGGCCAGGGGACGTGATTGCATCGCAAGCTCCTGCGCGGGCAAGGCTCCAAGGCCTTGCACCGTGGCCTTGCACTGTAACGCGTGGAGCTTGCGCGCGGCGCCCCTGGAGCGGCGCCGGCGTGCTTGATGCGGGTCAAGGGCGGCCGGGGCGCCGCGCGGCATCATGCAGGACATGGCGCAAAGCCGCCCGCGGCGCCTGCAAGGGCCCGGGATCCAACACCAGGAGAATTCGCCGATGACTGCTTCCTCCCCCCCGCAAGGCCCGGCCACGGCATCGGCGATCCGTGCTATCGTGGGCCCGCTGGATGATCGCGCGGTGCTCGAGATCCTCGCGCTGGGCGCCTCGGAGGCCGAGGTGCTGCAGGCCTGCGCATGGCGCGACGCGCGGGCCTCGCGCGCGGTGCCGGGCGAGTACGAGTTGCACGGAGCCGCCGCCCGGGTGTTCGAGGTGCTGGAACGCGAGGACTCGCCGCCCGAGGCCGACCGCGCCTGAGCCCCGCGCCTGAGCCCCGCAGCCGAGCCCCGC
>JAKBBK010000031.1:18409-23546 GCA_021808525.1 Pseudomonadota bacterium | reverse complement strand
GAGCCCCGCAGCCGAGCCCCGCGGCCCGCCCGGCGTGGCGCCGGGCCGCGAACAACAAGGAGACGCCTCGATGCCCTCCACCACCGCACCCGCGGCCGCAGCGGCCGCCCCGAGCGCGCCCGTCCCGGGCGCCCCTGCTCCTGGCGCCTTGCCCGCGGCGCAACTGCTGGCGCGCTGCGACGAGGCGCAGTTCGATTTCTCCAGCACCGCGGAGCTTGCCGCGACCACCGAGGTCGTGGGCCAGCAACGCGCCGCCGAGTCCATCGAGCTGGCGCTGGCCATGGACAAGCCGGGCTACAACCTGTTCGTGCTGGGCCCGAACGGATTCGGCCGTCACTGCATTCTCGAGCGCATGCTGGCGCGCCACGCCGCGCGGCGCAGCGCGCCGGAGGACTGGTGCTATGTCAATCGCTTCTCCGATCCGGGCAAGCCGCGCCTGCTGCGGGTGCCGGCGGGGCGCGGCGCGCAGCTCGGCCAGGACATGGACAATTTCGTCTCGGAGCTTGCGCGCGCCATTCCCGCGGCCTTCGAAAGCGAGCAGTACCAGACCCGGGTGGAGGCCATCCAGAACGCCTACAAGGAGCGCGAGGAGGAGGCGCTGCGCCAGCTGGGCAGCGAGGCCTCGGCGCATGGCGTGGCGCTGATGCGCACGCCGCAGGGTTTCGTGTTCACCCCCCTCAAGGCCGACGCGGCGATGAGCCCGGCCGAGTTCGCCAAGCTGCCCGAGCAGGAGCAGAAGCGCATCGCCGGGCTGATCGAGGGCTACGGCCAGCGCCTGGGGCAGCTGATGCAGCAGTTGCCGCGCTGGCGTCGGGAGGTGCAGGCGCAGTTGCGCGAGGCCTCGCGCGACACCCTGGGCCTGGCCGCCGGGCACCTGATCGACGAGCTCAAGGAGCGCTACGCGGACCTGGAGGAGGTGCTGGGCTTCCTGGACGAGGTCATGCGCGACGTGCTGGACGTGGGCGAGGAACTGCGCGAGGAGTCCCGCTCCGAGGGCGGGCTGGCGGGACTGGCGGGGGTGATGGCCGGCTCGCGCACCTCGCCGGCGCGCTGGAAGGCCAACCCCCTGGTGACCCACGCCGCCGATGCCTCGGCGCCGGTGGTGTACGAGGACAACCCCACGCTGCCCAACCTGATCGGGCGCATCGACCAGGTGGCGCAGTTCGGCACCCTGGTGACGAATTTCACGCTGATCAAGCCCGGCGCGCTGCACCGGGCCAACGGCGGCTACCTGGTGCTGGACGCGCTGAAGGTGCTGACCCAGCCCTTCGTCTGGGACAGCCTGAAGCGCGCGCTGCGCGGCGGGGAGCTGCGCATCGAGTCGCCCGGCCAGGCCTGGGGCCTGGTGGGGGCGATCGCGCTGGACCCCCAGCCCATGCCCCTGGCGCTCAAGGTGGTGCTGATCGGCGAGCCGCGCCTGTACTACCTGCTCAAGGAGGCCGATCCGGAGTTCGCCGACCTGTTCCGGGTGGCCGCCGACTTCGACACCGAGTTGCCGCGCGATGTCGAAGGCGTGCGCGCCTACGCGGATTTCGTGGCCACGCTGGGGCGGCGCGCGGGACTTCGCGCCTTCGACCGCGGCGCGGTGGCGCGCCTGGTCGAGCATGCCTCGCGCCTGGCCGGCGACGGCCAGCGCCTGAGCGCCAGCCGGCGCCTGCTGGCCGAGGTGCTGCAGGAGGCCGAGCACCTGGCCGCCGCGGCCTCGCGCGAGCTGGTGGGGCGCGGCGACGTGGAGGCTGCGCTGCGCGCCCGCGAGCGCCGGGTGGACCGGCTGCGCGGGCGCCTGCAGGAGCAGATCCTGCGCGACAACCTGCTGATCGCGGTGCAGGGCGAGCGCGTGGGCCAGGTCAACGGCCTGGTGGTGATCGCCATGGACGACTTCGCCTTCGCCCACCCGGTGCGCATCAGCGCCACGGCGCGGGTGGGCGAGGCCGGCGTGGTGGACATCGAGCGCGAGACCGAGCTGGGCGGCGCGATCCACTCCAAGGGGGTGATGATCCTGTCCTCCTTCCTCGGCGCGCGCTACGCGCGCACCGTGCCGCTGGCCTTGTCGGCCAGCCTGGTGTTCGAGCAGTCCTACGGACCGGTGGAGGGCGACAGCGCCTCGATGGCCGAGTTGTGCGCGTTGCTGTCGGACCTGGCCGACCTGCCGGTGCGCCAGTCGCTGGCCATCACCGGTTCGGTGAACCAGTTCGGCGAGGCCCAGGCCATCGGCGGGGTGAACGAGAAGATCGAGGGCTTCTACGACATCTGCGCCGCCCGCGGGCTCAGCGGCGAGCAGGGGGTGCTGATCCCGCAGTCCAACGTGAAGCACCTGATGCTGCGCGAGGACGTGGTGCAGGCCTGCGAGCAGGGGCGTTTCCACGTGTGGCCGGTGCGCGACGTGGACCAGGCCATGGAACTGCTGACCGGGGTGCCCGCCGGCGAGCCCGACGAGCAGGGCCTGGTGCCCGAGGGCACGGTGAATTTCCTGGTGGGGGCGCAGTTGCTGGAGATGGCGGCCATCCGCCAGGCCTATGCCTCGCCCAAGCGCCCGGCGCGGTCGCGGCGCGACGCAGCGGCGGCGGCGGAGCCGCCACCCGAGCCGCCTTCGGGGCCGCCTTCGGGGCCGCCTTCGACCCCGCCACCTTCCGGGCCGCCTTCCTCACCACCGCCGGCGCGCCCTTCGGTGTCGCGGCGCCGCCGCTGATGCAGCGCCCCGCGCCGCATGCCCCGGGGCAGCTGGTCACCCTGACCCTGCAGCCCGGACTGGACGTGTCCTACGAGGTGGACACGCTGCTCGACGACCGCAAGCTGCATGCCTCGCATTACCGCGTGGATCCGGGAGGCAACGGCATCAACGTGGCGCGGGGCCTGGAGCGCCTGGGCCTGCCGGCGCATGCCTGCCTGGCGGTGGCCGGCGAGATCGGCGAGCTCATCGAGCGCCTGCTGCGACGCCAGGTGCGCCATGTGCACGCGGTGCGCATTCCCGGCGAGACGCGCATCAACGCCACGGTGCGGCAGGCGCGTCCGCCGGCGCAGTACGAGGTCATCGGCAGCGGCCCGCCGCTGCCCGAGGCCGCGCTGCGCGATGTGCTGGAGCGGGTGCGCGGCCTGGGGGCAGGGGGCATCGTGGCGCTGACCGGCTCGGTGCCTCCCGGCACCGCGGTGGGCCTGTACGCGAGCCTGAGCCGGGAGTTGCGCGCCCTGGGCGGGCGCGTGGTGCTGGACATGCAGGGCGAGGCGCTGGCGCTGGCGCTGCGCGAGCGCCCGTGGCTGATCAAGCCCAACCGCTGGGAACTCGAACAGTTGATCGGGCGCGCCTTGCCGCGCATCGAGGACGTGCGGCGCGAGGCCTGCGCGCTGGTGCGCCAGGGGGTGGACCATGTCTGCGTGTCCCTGGGCGCGCAGGGCGCGCTGCTGGCCGCCGCCGGCGGGGTGTGGCGCGGCATGGCGCCACGCGTGGCGGTGCGATCCACCGTGGGTGCGGGGGACTCCATGCTGGCCGGGCTGATGGCGGCGCTGGCGCGCGGGGATGCGCCGGAGCAGGCGCTGCGCCTGGGGCTGGCCTGCGGCAGCGGCACCGCCGCGCAGCCGGGCACCGAGATCTTCGACGCCGCGCAGCTGCCGGCGCTGCTGGAGCACACGCGGGTGCGGCGCCTGGACGCGGCCCGGGTCGGCGCCTGAGCGGGCCGGCCCCGGCCGCGGCGCATGCGTGGGCCCGCGCATGCTCGGGCCCGCGCGTGCTCAGGCCGGCATGTGCCCAGGCCTGCATGGACTCAGGCCGGTGCCAGGCCGCGGCGGCCGTGGGCCAGGGCGCGCGCGCCGAGCATGGCCAGCAGCGCCAGCAGGCCGAAGGCCCGCAGCTGGCTCACCTCGAACAAGGCCGCCAGCGCCCCGGCGAGGGCGCCGGCGCAGTTGATCACGCTGGAGGCCCAGGCCATGCGCAGGCCCATGTCCTGCTGGGCGCGCTCCAGGATGGCGCGAAACAGCGGGGCCAGCAGCAGGCCTGCGCCCACCATGAACACCCCGTAGCAGCCCACCACCAACGCCGCCGGAAGGCGCAGCAGCGCGGCGGCCAGCGTGGCGGCGATGCCCCACAGGCACAGGTCGAGCGCGCGCACCAGCAGCAGCGGGCGGGGATACAGGCCGAGCATGGGGTCGACCAGCCGGGTGCCGGCGATGTAGGCGCCGCAGGCGTAGAGCTGGGCCCATACGAAGCCGCGGCTGCCGCCGTCGGCGGCGCGCAGCATGAAGGGGCCGCTGACCACCCAGAGCACCATGACGGTGAACACCAGGCACCACACGCCCAGCAGGCTCATCATGGGGCCGTTGCGCAGCAGGGCCAGGTAGTTGGCGGCGATGGATCGGGTGGACAGGGGGCGGCTGCGGGAGGGGTCCACGGTCTCGGGCATCCAGCGCGCCAGCAGCGCGAGCAGCGCGGCGCCGCCGGCGCCCAGCAGCACGAAACCGCCCTGCCAGGGCGCCAGCAGCATGGCCCCGGCGCCCAGGGCCGGGCCGAGGGCCGGCGCGAGCACGGTGACGCTGCCCATCCAGGCCTGGATGCGAATGGCCGTGCGCGCCTCGAACAACTCGTGGATGCCGGCATAGCCCACGGTGATGGCCCAGACCCCGGCGCAGCCCTGGGCCAGGCGCGCGGCCAGGAACCAGCCGTAGCGCGACATCAGCGCGCAGGCCAGGCTGGCCAGCGCGAAGCCCAGCACGCCGGCCAGCAGCACGCTCCTGCGCCCGAGGCGGTCGGACACGGGGCCGGTGATCAGTTGCACCACGGCCGCCCCGGCCGACCAGATGGCGATGCTGAGCTGGGCCGCCGCCTGGCTGACGCCGAAGCCCTGCTGCACCCGCGGCAGGGCGGGCAGGTACATGTCCTGCGACAGGTAGACGACGACTTCCAGCAGCACCAGGGCGAGCGGGAAGCGCCACCAAGGGGTGGTCTGCGGTGCTGGGGGCATCGTCGGGCAGGGACGGGTTCGCGGCTGGGGCCGGCGGAGCTTGCAGCGCAGGGGCTGGCCCGCCCGCCGGGCGGCGCAAGCCTCGTCGGCCCGCGTGCGGCGATTGTGCGCAAGCAGCTTCGCGCGCGCGCACGCCCGCGACAAAAACCCGAGTACCCGAGTTGCTCAGCAGGGCTTCCAGGGCC
>JAKBBK010000031.1:0-18309 GCA_021808525.1 Pseudomonadota bacterium | reverse complement strand
CCCGCCCGCCGGGCGGCGCAAGCCTCGTCGGCCCGCGTGCGGCGATTGTGCGCAAGCAGCTTCGCGCGCGCGCACGCCCGCGACAAAAACCCGAGTACCCGAGTTGCTCAGCAGGGCTTCCAGGGCCTGAGCGCGCGGCACGCCCGGCGCGACCTCCAGCACCGGGATGCCCGGCCCGCTCAGCGGGCCTTCAGGTCGACGGTGCGCCGCGCGGTGCGCGCGGCCTTGTGGTCCTTCTGGCCGGTGTTGGCGTGGCGCCCGGCGATTTCCTCCGCCGCGGCCTGCTCGCGCGGGGCCTCGGCGTCGCGCCGGGGCGCGCGTCGCTCGGCCGGGGCCTTGGGCGACACGGCGGGGGCGCGGGGGGACTTGGTGGATGGGGACATGGCATGCTCCGCGATGCGGGGCCGCGACAGGCGGACCCTTCGCCGCCCAATCTAGGCCCGGCGGGCGGCGTGCGCGCGCCGGCGCGCGCGCGCAGCTTGATCCGGCGCGGGGTCGCGGCCGGTCCGGCGGCCAGGCTCCTCAGGCGCCGAGTTCCACCACCACCTTGCCCATCACGCCTCGCGCGGCCATGCGCTGCAGCGCGTCGAGGGCAGCGTCCAGGCCCACGCGCTCGGTGATGGGCGGGCGCAGCCGCCCCTCGGAGAACCAGGCGACCAACTGCTCCATGTCGCGCAGGTGGGCGACCGGCTCGCGTTGCAGCGCCTCGCCCCAGTACACGCCGAGCAGGCGGCGTTCCTGCAGCAGCACCAGGTTGAGGGGCATGCGGGGAATCTCGCCGGCGGCGAAGCCCACCACCAGGTAGCTGCCGCGCCAGGCGGTGGCGCGCAGGGCCTTCTCGGCGTAGGGGCCGCCCACCGGGTCGAGCACCACGTCGGCGCCGCGCCCCTCGCTGAGTTCGAGCACGCGCTGGCGCAGGTCCTGGGTGGCGTAGTCGATGCCGGCGTCGGCCCCGTGGCGGGCCGCGAGCTCCAGGCGCGAGGCGCTGGAGGCGGCCGCGATCACCCGCGCGCCCAGGGCCTTGCCCACCTCGACGGCGGCCAGGCCCACGCCGCCGGCAGCTCCCAGCACGAGCAGGGTCTGGCCTTCGCGCAGCTCGGCGATGCGGCGCAGCGCGTGCAGCGCGGTGCCGTAGGTGAGCACGAAGGCGGCGCCCTGCGCGAAGTCCATGCCGGCGGGCAGGGGGAGCAGGCGCGCGGCGTCGAGCACGCAGCGCTCGGCGAGGCCGCCGTGGCCGGCGAAGGCCACCACGGCGTCACCCACGCGCACATGGCGCACGCCTTCGCCCAGCGACTCGACCACGCCGGCGAACTCGGCGCCGGGGGAGAAGGGCAGCGCGGGCTTGACCTGGTAGCGGCCCTGCACGATCAGGGCGTCGGGGAAGTTGAGGGAACAGGCGCGCACCCGCACCACCACCTGGCCGGGGCCGGGCAGGGGGTCGGGCGCCTGTTCCAGGCGCAGATCGGAGATGGGCCCGAAGGCGTGGCACATCAGGGCTTTCATGGGGTCGGGGCTGGGGAGGGTTGGGCGGCGGGGGTGTGCACGGCGGCCGCGGCGATCTCGGCGAAACGTTCCTGCACGGCCTGGCCGATGCGGGCGTGGGGCAGGATGTAGAACTGCCCGCGCGCCATGGCCTCGAAGGCGATGCGGGCGATGTCGTCGGCGCTCAGGCGCCCGGCGAGCACGGCGTGTTCCATGGTCTGCTCGTAGGGGCGCGAGGCCTCGGAGGCCGGCTCGGTGGCGCCGTAGCGCTCGGGGCGCACGCGGCTGCTGGCGTGGATGCCGGTGGGAACCCAGGCCGGACACAGCACGGACACCTCGATGGGGCTGTGCTGCGCGACGAGCTCGGCGCGCAGGGTCTCGGACAGGGCCACCACGCCCTGCTTGCTGGCGTTGTAGGCGGACAGCCCGGGGGTGGACACCAGCCCGGCGGCCGAGGCGGTGTTGAGCACATGCGCGGGCGCGCCCGCGGCCTGCATGCGCGGCAGGAAATGCCGGATGCCGTGGGCCACGCTGAACAGGTTGACCCCGATCACCCATTCCCAGTCGGCCGCGCTGTGTTCGGCCGCGAGCCGGCTGAAGCCGACCCCGGCGTTGTTGCACAGCAGGTGCACGGCGCCGAAGCGCGCGAAGGCGGCCTCGGCCAGCGCGGCGACCTCGGCGTCGCGGCTGACGTCGGCGGCATGCAGCTGCAGGCGCGCCGGATCGGCGCCCAGGGCGCGGCCGGCCGCCTGCAGCGCATCGCGGTCGAGGTCGCTGAGCACCAGGCGCATGCCGCGCGCCAGCGCCTGGCGGGCCAGGGCCAGGCCGATGCCCCCGGCGGCGCCGGTGATCACCGCGACGCGGTCGCTGAAGTCCTGCATGGTGCGGGTGTCCTGGGTGGGGAAGCTTGGGGGAGGAATGCGATGGCTCAGGCCGGCTCGCCGGCGCCGGCCCGCTGGTAGCGCAGGAGTTGCTGGCGGCTGTCGCCCAGCCAGAGCTCGGCCAGGCTCAGGCGCTTGAACCAGTGGCTGAGCGCCAGCTCGTCGCTCAGGCCCATGCCGCCGTGCAGTTGCACCGTGCCCTGCGAGACCTCGCGACAGGCGCGCCCGACGCGGGACTTGACCGCCGCCATCAGCCTGGCGCGCTGCGCCGGGGGCTCGAGTTCGAGCTGGCGCGCGGCCAGCCAGACCATGGAGCGCGCCTGCTCGAGTTCCATCCACAGGCTCGCTGCCTGGTGCCGCAGCACCTGCTGCGCGGCCAGCGGGCGACCGAACTGCACGCGGGTGTTGAGGTAGGCGACGGTGGCGTCCAGCGCGGCCTGCATCACCCCCACGGCATCGGCGCAGACGGCGGCCAGCCAGAGGTCGCGCAGTTCGTCGGCGAGTGGCCGGGCCTCGCCAGGCAGACGGGCCGCGGCGGGCAGGCGCAGGCCGCGCAGGCTCAGCTCGGCGGCGCGCTGGCCGTCCAGCAGGGCGTAGGGCCGCAGGCTCAGGCCCCCGGAGTCGGCGGGCACGGCGAACCAGGCGGGACTGCCGTCCTCGCAGCGGGCCCAGACCAGCAGCACTCGCGCCCGATCGGCCTGCAGCACCAGGCTCTTGGCGCCGTCGAGCACCCAGCCCTGGGGGTCGGCGCGGGCGGCGCAGCGCGGCGCATCGTGCTCGAAGCCGGCGCCGGGCTCGAACAGGGCGACGGCACCCACACCGCCCTCGGCCAGGCGCGGCAGCCATTGCGCGGCGGCGGGCCCGCCGGCCCGCGCGAGCAGGCGCGTGGCCAGCACGCAGCTGCCCAGCACGGGCTCGAGCACCAGCGCGGGGCCCAGCACCTGCAGGGCATGCAGCGCGTCGGCCAGCGGTGCCTGCAGGCCGCCATGCTCCTGCGGCACCAGCAGCGCGGCCAGGCCGAGTTCGCACAGGCCCTGCCAGCGCGCGGGGTCGAAGCCGCCGGCGGCCTGGACGCGCCGGCGCTGCTCGAAGTCGTACTCGCGCTGCACGAAGCGCAGCAGGGAGTCGCCGAGCATGCGTTGTTGTTCGGTGGCTTGCATGGTCGTGGTCAGGCGCCGCCGCGGGGGCCGGGGTCCAGGCCCAGGGCGGCGGCCAGGATGTTGAGCTGGATCTCGTTGCTGCCGCCGTAGATCGACACCTTGCGCCAGTTGGCGTACTGCGCGGCCAGCAGCGCGCAGTCCTCGCCGGCCACCGGCTCGAAACCCGGCGGCGGCTCGAAGGCCTCGGGCTCGAAGGGCAGGGCGCGGGCGCCGGCGGCGCGCATGAGCAGTTCGCTGACGCGCTGCTGCAGGCGACTGCCCAGCACCTTGAGCATGGAGGCCTCGGCCCCGGGAGGGCCCTCGTGCTGCAGCATGCGCGCCTGGGTGGCCTCGAGGGCCAGCAGATCGATCTCCAGCTCGGCGATGTCGGCCGCCAGCGGCGGTTGCTCGCCGGGGCGCAGGCCGCTGGCGTCGGGGCGCGCGGCGAGCTCGCGCAGGCGGTCCAGCTCGCGCTGGATGGTGCCGATGCCGGCGATGTTGGCGCGCTCGTGCCCGAGCAGGTACTTGGCCACGGTCCAGCCCTGGTGCAGCTCGCCGACCAGGTTGGCGCGCGGCACGCGCACGCCGTCCAGCCAGACTTCGTTGACCTCGTGCTCGCCGTCGAGCAGCCGGATGGGGCGGACCCGCACGCCGGGGCTGCGCATGTCGACCAGCAGGAAGGAGATGCCGCGCTGGGGCCGCGCCTCGGGGTCGGTGCGGGCGAGGCAGAACATCCAGTCGGCATGCTGCGCCAGGGTGGTCCAGGTTTTCTGGCCGTGCAGCACGAAGTCCTCGCCGTCGGGCAGGGCGCGGGTCTTGAGGGAGGCGAGGTCGGAGCCCGCGCCGGGCTCGGAGTAGCCCTGGCACCACCAGCTGCGCCCCTCGACGATGGGCGGCAGCAGGCGCGCGCATTGCTCGGGGGTGCCGAAGCGCAGCAGCACGGGGGCCAGCATCTTGAGCCCGAAGGGCAGCTGGCGCGGCGCGCCCAGGCGCGCGCATTCCTCGTCGAACACGGCGCTTTGCGCCGGGCTCCAGTCGCGCCCGCCCCATGCGCTGGGCCAGTGCACGGCCCCCAGGCCCCGCCCGTGCAGCAGGCGCTGCCACCGCAGGTAGTCCTCGCGCCCCAGGCGCTGGCCCAGCAGCACCTTGCGGCGCAGGGCTTCGGGAAGCAGCTCGCGCAGGGTCTCGCGCAGTTCGCGGCGCAATCCGGCCAGTTCGGGGAGGATGTCGATGTCCATGCGGCTTGGGCGGGCCTGCGGAGGGTGCAAAACCGCTATGCGGAACAGTGTTCCATGAGGCTAGAATGGGCCCATTCTTCCGTCGGGTCCGGGGGCTGTCAAGGCGCCGGGGCCGGGCGCTGGCAGGGAGCAGGAACCATGGATGCACGCCGCGGTGCCGCGGGTCGAAGGGCGAGGCAGGGGCCGCTGGAGGCCGCCGGCGCGCCGGGCGGCGACGAGCGCCAGTTCGTCACCGCGCTGGCGCGGGGGCTGGAGGTGCTGGCCTGCTTCCGCTCGCGCGACCGCGCGCTGGGCAACCAGGACATCGCCGCGCGCTGCGCGCTGCCCAAGTCCACGGTCTCGCGCCTGACCTACACTCTGACCCGCCTGGGCTACCTGAGCCACGACGAGGAAAGCGGCAAGTACCGCCTGGGCAGCGCCACCCTGGCCCTGGGCAGCAGCGTGCTGGCGCGCATGGACATGCGCCAGCTGGCGCGGCCCTGGATGCAGCAGCTGGCCGACGCCACCGGCACCATGGTGTCGCTGGGCCTGCGCGATCGCCTGTCCATGATCTACGTGGAAAACTGCCGCAGCTCCTCGGCGCTGACCCTGAGCCTGGACGTGGGCTCGCGCATTCCCCTGGGCAGCACGGCCATGGGCCGCGCCTGGCTGGCCGCCGCGCCCGAGGACGAGCGCGAGCTCCTGCTGCGGGAGCTGGCCGCGCAGGAGGGCGAGCAGGGGCCGGCGCTGCGCGCCGGCATCGAGCGCGCGCTGCGCGAGGTGCGCGAACTCGGCTGCGCCTGTTCCTTCGGCGACTGGCAGCCCGACGTGAACGCCATCGCCGTGGCCGTCGACGCCGGCCGCGGCATGCCGCGCATGGCCATCAACTGCGGCGGGCCCGCCTTCCAGCTGAGCCCTGAATTCCTGCTCGGGCAGGCGCGCCCGCGCCTGCTCGAGCTGGCCGAGCGCCTGCGCCTGGCGGTGCAGGCCTGAGCCCCGAGCCGCCTGCCCGCGCAGCCCATCCTTCCCCGATTCGTCTGGAGACACCATGCCCAAGGTCCACACCCGCCTCGACGTCGACGTCGCCGTGCTCACGCTGGACAACCCGCCGGTCAACGGCTTCGGCCTGGAGCAGCGCCGGCTGCTGATCGAGGCGCTGGACGCCGCCGCCGCCGATCCGGCGGTGCGGGGCATCGTGGTGACCGGGGCCGGCGCGCTGTTCAGCGGGGGGGCGGACATTCGCGAGTTCGGCAAGCCGGAGATGATCGCCTCGCCGCATCTGCTGGACGTGCTGCAGGTGGCCGAGTCCAGCCCCAAGCCGGTGGTGGCGGCCATCCACGGCACCTGCATGGGCGGCGGCCTGGAGTTCTCGCTGGCCTGCCATGGGCGCGTGGCCCTGGCCGGCGCCCTGGTCGGGCTGCCGGAGGTCAAGCTGGGCCTGCTGCCGGGCAGCGGGGGCACCCAGCGCCTGCCGCGCGCGCTGGGCCTGGCGCGGGCGCTGGACCTGATCGTGTCGGGCGAGCCGGTGCCGGCCGCGCAGTTGCGCGAGGGCGCGCTGTTCGATGCCGTGGTGGAGCAGGACGCGGTGGGGGCCGCCTGCGCGCTGGCGCGCCAGCTGGCGCAGGCGGGCCTGCGGCCGCGCCTGCGCGAGCGCCCGGTGCTCGATGCGCCGGATGGGTCGGATGGGTCGGCGGCCGCGCAGGAACTGCTGGGGGCGCGCCGGGAAGCGGCGCGGCGCCAGTACCCGCGCCAGCCGGCGCGCCTGCACGCCATCGACGCGGTGGCCGCCAGCCTGGGCGACTTCGACGCCGGCATGGAACTGGAGCGCTGGCTGTTCTTCGCCCTGCTGGCCACGCCCGAGTCGCATGCCATGCGCCATGCCTTCTTCGCCGAGCGGGCGGCGGCGCATGTGCGGGGCGTGCCGGCGGACACCCCGGTGCGCCCGGTGCGCCTGGTGGGCGTGGTGGGCGCGGGCACCATGGGCGGGGGCATCGCGATGAATTTTCTCAACGCGGGGCTGGAGGTGGTGCTGGTGGAGGCCCGCCAGGAGGCGCTGGAGCGCGGCCTGGCCACCGTGCGCGCCAACTACGAGGCCTCGGCGCGCCGCGGGCGCCTGAGCGCGGAGCAGGTGGAGCAGCGCATGGCGCTGCTGCGCCCCAGCCTGGACTTCGAGGCGCTGGCGTCCTGCGACCTGATCATCGAGGCGGTGTTCGAGGACCTGCAGGTCAAGCGCCAGGTGTTCGAGCGCCTGGACGCGGTGGCGCGCGAGGGGGCGATCCTGGCCTCCAACACCTCCACCCTGGACCTGGACGCCATCGCGGCCTTCACGCGCCGCCCGGCCGACGTGGTGGGCATGCATTTCTTCAGCCCGGCCAACGTGATGAAACTGCTGGAAGTGGTGCGCGGGCGCCAGACCTCGGCGCAGGTGCTGGCCACGGTCATGCGCCTGGCACGTTCCATCCGCAAGACCGCGGTGGTGTCGGGGGTGTGCGACGGTTTCATCGGCAACCGCATGCTGGAGCATTACGGGCGCATGGCCCATTTCCTGGTGGAGGAGGGCGCCTCGCCGCAGCAGGTGGACCGCGCGCTGGAGGACTGGGGCATGGCCATGGGCCCTTTTCGCATGAGCGACCTGGCGGGCAACGACATCGGCTGGGCCATCCGCAAGCGGCGCTACGCGGACAAGCCGCAGGTGCGCTACTCGCGCCTGGCCGACCGGCTGTGCGAGCTGGGGCGTTTCGGGCAGAAGACGGGAGCCGGCTGGTATCGCTACGAGAGCGGCAGCCGCGAGGCGCTGCCCGACCCCGAGGTGGACGCGCTGATCCGCCAGTACCGGCACGACATCGGCCGCGTCGCCCGCGCGGTGAGCGACCGCGAGATCGTCGAGCGCTGCATCTACGCCCTGGTCAACGAGGCGGCGCGCATCCTGGAGGAGGGCATCGCGCAGCGCGCCTCCGACATCGACATGGTGTACCTGGCCGGCTATGGTTTCCCGGTGTGGCGCGGCGGGCCGCTGATGTGGGCCGACATGCAGGGCAGCTACATGGCGGCCCGGCGCATGCGCGAGTTCGCGGCGCAGCCCGGCGCGGACGCCGACTTCTGGGAGCCGGCGCCCTGGCTGGCGCGCCTGGCCGCGCGCGGCGCGGGCTTTCACGAGGCCTGAGACGGATGTCACGAGGCCGGCCGGTCGCCGGCATGGCTGTTCCCCCACGATGGATTTTCCGGAGAACCCGATGAGCACGAACAATCTGCAGGTATTGCTGGCCGAACGCCCGGTGGGCTGGCCCGAGGCGCGGCACTTCAGGATCCAGCAGGCGCCCATGCCGGTGCCCGGCGAGGGCGAGGTACTGGTGCGCAACCTGTGGCTGTCGCTGGACCCGTACATGCGCGGACGCATGTCGGACGCCAAGTCCTATGCCGAGCCGGTGGCCCTGGGCGCGGTGATGATCGGCGGCACGGCGGGGGAGGTGGTGGAGTCGCGCCACCCGGATCTGCGAGCCGGCGACAAGGTGGTGGGCATGCTGGGCTGGCAGCGCTATGGCTGCGCCCCGGCGCGCGCCCTCATGAAGGTGGACGATTCGCGCGTGCCCCTGCAGGCCTACCTGGGCACCCTGGGCATGCCGGGGGTGACCGCCTGGTACGGGCTGCTGCGCCTTTGCGAGCCCAAGGCGGGCGAGACCGTGGTGGTGACGGCCGCCTCGGGCGCGGTGGGCGCGGTGGTGGGCCAGCTGGCCAAGGCCCGGGGTTGCCGCGTGGTGGGCGTGGCCGGCGGCGAGGCCAAGTGCCGCTACGTGGTGGAGGAGCTGGGCTTCGACGCCTGCGTGGACTACAAGGCCGGGCGCCTGGGCGAGGACCTGCGCGCGGCGCTGCCCGACGGCGCGGACTGCCTGTTCGAGAACGTGGGCGGCGAGATCTTCGACCGCCTGCTGGGCATGATGCGCCCCTTCGGCCGGGTGGCGCTGTGCGGCCTGATCTC
The DNA here is from genome assembly GCA_021808525.1 of Pseudomonadota bacterium. Lineage (GTDB taxonomy): Bacteria > Pseudomonadota > Gammaproteobacteria > Burkholderiales > Burkholderiaceae_C > Thiomonas_A. Next base: position 9,614 of record JAKBBK010000031.1, on the reverse strand, counting down.
CGACTACAACGCCAGCGAGCCCCACCCCATGCGCAACCTGCGCTCGGTGCTGATCCAGCGCCTGAAGCTGCAGGGCTTCATCGTCTCGGAGCACATGGAGCTGTGGCCGCAGGCGCTGCGCGAACTGGCGGAACTGGTGGCGACGGGCAAGCTGCGTTGGCGCGAGACCGTGGCCGAGGGCCTGGAGCGCGCGCCCGAGGCCTTCATCGGACTGCTGCGCGGGGAGAACTTCGGCAAGCAGCTGGTGCGGGTGGGCTGAGCCATGGGAGCCGATGCGAGCCAGACCGAGGGCGGTGGCGCCGAGCGCCTGCGCGAGGTCAGCGCGGCCCTGGCCTTCGACACGCAGCGCCTGGGCGAGTACCTGGCCCCGCACCTGCCGGAGCTGCGCCCGCCCCTGAGCGTGTCGCTGTTCGAGGGCGGGCAGTCCAACCCCACCTACCTGCTGCGCGACGCCGCCGACCATCGCTGGGTGTTGCGCCGCAAGCCGCCGGGCCGGCTGCTGCCCTCGGCGCATGCGGTGGACCGGGAGTACCGGGTGATGTCGGCGCTGGCGGACAGCGAGGTGCCGGTGCCGCGCATGCGGGTGCTGTGCGCCGACGAGTCGGTGATCGGCACCATGTTCTACGTGATGGACTGGGTGCGGGGGCGGATTTTCTTCGACCCGCGCCTGCCGGGGCTGCAGCCGGGCGAGCGCGGCGCCTTGTTCGACGCCATGAACCGCTCCATCGCCGCGCTGCACCGGGTCGACCCGGCGGCGGCGGGCCTGGGGGACTATGGCAAGCCGGGGCGCTACGTGGCGCGCCAGATCGAGCGCTGGAGCCAGCAGTACCGCGCCAGCCAGACCGAGCCGCTGGAGGCCATGGAGCGCCTGATGCAGTGGCTGCCCGAGCATGTGCCCGAGGGCGACGAGGTGGCCGTGGTGCATGGCGACTTCCGCATGGACAACCTGATCTTCCATCCCTCGGAGCCGCGGGTGCTGGCGGTCCTGGACTGGGAGCTTTCCACGCTGGGGCACCCGCTGGCCGATTTCGCCTACCACTGCATGGCCTGGCGCCTGGGCCCGGGGCAGTTCCGGGGCATGGCCGGCGAGGACCTGGCGGCGCTGGGCATTCCGGCCGAGCCGGACTACGTGGCCGCCTATTGCGCGCGCACGGGGCGCGCGCCGGTGGCCCCCGAGGCCTGGGAATTCTTCCTGGCCTTCAACATGTTCCGCCTCGCGGCCATCCTGCAGGGCGTGCTGGCGCGCGCCCTGCAGGGCAACGCGGCCAGCGCGCAGGCGCTGGAGGCGGGTTCGCGCGCGCGTCCGCTGGCCGAGGCGGCCTGGGCGCAGGTGCAGCGCATGGGCGCGCGCTGAGCCGGCGCCGGGACTTCGAGGAGACGACGATGGATTTCGACTATTCGCCCAAGGTCCGCGCCTGGCAGCAGCGCCTGCGCGACTTCCTGGAGCGCCACGTGCTGCCGGCCGAGCCGGTGTTCGCGGCCGAGGTGGCGGCCCACCGCGCCGCCGGCAACGCCTGGCAGCCGACCCGGGTCATGGAGCGGCTCAAGGAGCAGGCGCGCGCCGACGGGCTGTGGAACCTGTTCCTGCCCGACTCCAGCCGCGGAGCGGGCCTGAGCAACCTGGAATACGCGCCGCTGTGCGAGATCATGGGGCGCTCGCCCCTGGCCCCCGAGGCCTGCAACTGCTCGGCGCCGGACACCGGCAACATGGAAGTGCTGGAGCGCTACGGCACGCCGGAGCAGCAGCAGCGCTGGCTGGAGCCCCTGCTGCGCGGGGAGATCCGCTCGGGCTTCGCGATGACCGAGCCCGCGGTGGCTTCCAGCGACGCCACCAACATCCAGGCGAGCATCCGGCGCGATGGCGACGACTACGTGATCGACGCCCACAAATGGTGGACCTCGGGGGCCAACGATCCGCGCTGCCGGATCCTGATCCTGATGGGCAAGACCGACCCGGATCACCCGGACCGCCACCTGCGGCAGTCGATGATCCTGGTGCCCATGGAGACTCCCGGGGTGAAGCTGCTGCGCCACCTGGACGTGTTCGGCTTCGACGACGCCCCCCATGGCCACGCCGAGCTGCGCTTCGAGGCCGTGCGGGTGCCGGCCTCCAACATGCTGCTGGGCGAGGGCCGGGGTTTCGAGATCGCGCAGGGGCGCCTGGGGCCGGGGCGCATCCACCATTGCATGCGCCTGATCGGGCTGGCCGAGCGCGCGCTGGAGGACATGTGCCGACGCGTGGTGGCGAGGCGCGCCTTCGGGCGCAGCCTGGCCGAGCAGGGCGTGACCCGCGAGCGCATCGCCGAGGCGCGCATGCGCATCGACCAGGCGCGCTGGCTGGTGCTGTGCGCGGCCGATCGCATGGACCGCCTGGGCAACAAGGCCGCGCGCAAGGACATCGCGATGATCAAGGTGGTGGCGCCGAACATGGCCTGCCAGGTCATCGACTGGGCCATCCAGGCGCATGGCGGCGCCGGGGTGTCGCAGGATTTCGGGCTGGCCCAGGCCTACGCCAACGCGCGCACCCTGCGCCTGGCCGACGGCCCCGACGAGGTGCACCGCGACCAGATCGCCCGCATGGAGCTGGAACCCTATCTGCGGGCGGCCGGGGGCGCGTGATGCGCCGGGGGGCGTGCCGGGCAGGCCCGGCACGCCCCCCCGGAAAATCAAGGGCCGCGCGCGCCGCGGCTGATCTGGCGCAGGAAGCCCTTGCGGTACCCGGTGGGGTGTGCGAGTTCTTGATCCGGCACAATGTAAAGAAATGTGTCGACTCCTACAAAGGGTGAAACGGTCCTTCGATCGTGCAGCCCAAGGAGTCCATCATGAACAAGCAGCAAACCTCGCCCGCGCGCCGCCTGGTGGTGGCCGCGTTGTGCGCCGGACTGGCGCTTCCGGTGGCGGCCCTCGCCAGCGGTGGTGGCGGCGGTGGCGGTGGCGGCGGTGGCGGTGGTGGGGCAGGCGGCGGCGCCGGTGCCGGCGCGGGTCTGGGGGCCGCGGGCTCCGCGGGCCATGGGCCCGGCCCCGGCCAGGCAGCGCCCGCCCAGAGCCAGCAGCAGGACCTGGAGCAGACCCGCACCCGCGAGCAGACCCAGGAGCAGACCCGCACCCGCGAGCAGACCCGGGACCAGACCCAGGACCAGACGCGGGACCAGACGCGGGACAGGACCCGCGACCAGACCCGCGACCAGACCCGGGACAGGACCCAGGACCAGACCATGGATCGCACACGCGACCAGACGCGTGACCAGACCCTGGACCAGGATCGCACCCGCGACCAGGACCAGGACCGCGACCAGGACCAGGACCGCGACCAGGATCGCGATCGCATCAGCCGCTGAGACGGCCCACGCCTTCGCGGCGCGCTCGCCGCGAAGGGCCGCCAGCCACCCGAGACGGGGAGTTCCATCATGAAGCGCCACACCATCCGCACCACCCTGCTGGGATCCGCAGCCCTCGGAACCGCCTTGCTCGCGGCTTGCGGCGGCGGGTCCGGCACCACCTCGTACACGCCCTACGTGCCCGGCGACCAGCTCGCCATCTGCACGCCGGGCAAGGACGTGATCGGCACCTGGAAGACCCTGTCGGACAACAATACGTTGATCCCCGACTCGGCTTCCGTGGCCTTTTTCAGCTACAACCAGCCCTCGGTCAACAGCTCGGGCATGGTGGTGTTCCGGGGCCGCGCGCGCGACACCGGCGGAGGCGGCATGAGTCGTGGGGTGTTCGCGCTCGACGCCTGCGCGACCCGGCCGAAGATGTACACGGTGGCCGACACCAACTTCCAGGTACCGGACCCGAACAACACCGGCGCGCTGTTCACGGAGTTCCCGTCCATCCCGCGCATCGACATCGATTCGGCGGTGATCGCCACGCGCGGCCAGTCCAAGCCGGTGTGGACCCTCGCGGACGGCACCCAGCTGGGAACCACGGGGGTCTATGCCACGATGCCCAAGGCCCTGGGTACCGCGGTGAACCTGCTGGGCGGCGTGGCGGACTTCAGCTACATGCAGGTGCCCGGCGCGACGACCGCGGGCACGCGCTTCGACCAGTTCCCGGGCTCGCCTTCGGTGACCCAGGGACGCTACGTGGTGTTCAAGGGCAACTACACCGACGGCACCACCTCGCGCACCGGGGTGTACTACCGTGACCTGAACACTCCGAACGCGCCGGTGCAGCGCATCGCGGACTCGACCACGCCGATTCCGGGGGCCTCCGCGCCCTTCGGCTCGACCGCGCCGCCCAGCGCGGCGGGGGGCAAGGTGGTGTTCGTGGGCCTGGACAACGAGGGCGCCCCCACGGCCGGAGGCCTGTACCTGGCCCCAGTGGCCGCGGATCCGACCTTGACTCCCCTGGTGACCATCGGCGGCACGCAGGTGCCCGACGCGAGCGGTGCGCCGCTGCCTCCCGTGGCCGGCGCGAGCAGCCCGCCGACCTTCAGCCAGATCGGCGAAGGCCTGAGCTACGACGGACGCTACGTGTCCTTCTGGGGCGCCTGGGACACCCAGGACCCGCAGCAGATGCGCACCCTCGCGCTGAAGTGCCCGACCGACGGCAACAAGGACCTGATCAACGCCTGCAACGGCCAGTATCCGGGCGGCGTGGCGAATCTGCCGGAGCCGGTGAACCAGGGCATCTTCGTCTATGACACCAGCAGCCACAAGCTGTGGATGGCGGCGCGCGCCGGCAGCACCGAGCAGTTCCAGGACCTGCTGTTCTGGACCTTCTCGGGCGCACCGGCCACCACCGGCTCCTCCGGCTCCTCGGGATCGGGCGGCTCCTCCGCCGAAGGCGGCAGCTCCGGGCCCACGGATGCCGAGCCCCCGCGCTGGCGCGCCTCGGCCTTCACGGCGGTGGACGGAGCCCGCGGCGTGCTGTTCAAGGGCGCCCTGAACCAGCCCGTCGGCGGCACGGGCCCGGTCGCGGCCTCCGGGATCTACGGCTCGGCCCTGTCGGGCAGCGGCATGGGCGCGGTGTTCAAGGTGGTGGCGCTGGGCGACGACATGTCGGTCATCGACCCCGCGGCTCCGGCCGGCTCGACGGTCAGCGCGGTGAGCATGGAACGCGAGGCCCTGCGCGGCGGCTGGCTGGCCATCAGCGTGTCCTCGCTGAATCCGGCGCAGGAGAGCTGGGCCGGCGTGTATGCGACCTTTTTCCCGGGGACCTGGAAGGTGCTGCAGCCCGACCCGCTGGTGATGGGCGTGCTGGGCCTGGGGTCCTGAAGGACGGGTTGGCGAGCGGCCCGGGTGTCGTGCGGCGCCCGGGCACTTTGCAGGCACGGTGTCCCCCTCCGTGCCTGTTTTTTTTGCGGGAGAGGATCATGGACCAGCGAAACCTGCGCCTCGGCGCGGCGCTGCTCGCGGCGGCGCTGACGGCCGGATGCGCGATGAACCAGGAACAGAGCGGCGCGCTGCTGGGCGGCGCGGTGGGCGCGGCGGCGGGCTCGACCGTGGGTCGAGGCTCGGGGCAGGTCGCGGCGGTGGTGCTGGGCGCCCTGCTGGGCAGCGTGGCCGGCGCCAACATCGGGCGCCACATGGACGAGCAGGACCGGGTGCGAGCGGCCCAGGTGTTCGAGACCTATCCCACCGGCAGCCCCGGGCGCTGGCGCAACCCGGACACGGGCGACGTCTACGCCGTGACCCCCACGCGCACCTACGACACCGCGCAGGGGCCCTGCCGCGAGTTCCGCATGCGCGCGACCGTGGGCGGCGAGGCCGACACCGTGTACGGCACCGCCTGCCGCCAGCCCGACGGGACCTGGCAGATCGTGCAGTAGAGCCGGGGGCGGCGGGCAGCCGGCGCGGGCCGCGCTCGGGCGACAATAGAACCCCAGCCCCTGGCAATTCCTCCCCGAGCAGCCCCATGCGATTCGAAGACCTGGCCCCGCAAACCGAAGACAGCCCCGCCAGCGTGGCCGAGCGCGCGCGCGTGGCCGGCCGCAGCACCTGGGTCAGCGTGGCGGTCAACCTGGTGCTCTCGGTGGGCCAGGTGCTGGTGGGCCTGGTGTCGGGCTCGCAGGGCCTGGTGGCCGATGGCGTGCATTCGGCCTCCGACCTGGTGGCCGATTTCGTGGTGCTGCTGGCCAGCCACCACGGCAGCAAGGACGCCGACCTGGACCACCCCTACGGGCATCAACGTTTCGAGACCGGGGCTTCGCTGGCGCTGGGCCTGCTGCTGTTGCTGGTGGGCTGCGGCATGCTGTGGGCCGCGGTGCTCAAGCTGGAGTCGCCGGCGGGCGTGGCGAGGGTGCACGTGGTGGCGCTGTGGGTGGCCGGGGCCACGCTGCTGGCCAAGGAAGGACTGTTCCGCTACATGCTGGCGGCGGCCAAGCGGGTGAAGTCGAGCATGCTGGTGGCCAATGCCTGGCATGCGCGCTCGGACGCCGCCTCCTCGCTGGTGGTGGGGGTGGGCCTGATCGGCAACCTGGCGGGCTACTCGCTGCTGGATCCCATCGCCGCGCTGATCGTGGGCCTGATGGTGGCGCGCATGGGCTGGGGTTTCGCCTGGGACGCGCTGCACGACCTGATGGACCGCGCCGTGGACGAGCAGGAGGTGCTGGCCATTCGCGACACCCTGCTGCAGACCCCGGGGGTGCAGGGAGTGCACGACCTGCGCACGCGCAAGATGGGCGACATGATCCTCGCCGACGCGCATATCGAGGTGGACGCCTCGCTGAGCGTGGAGCAGGGCCACGAGATCGCCGTGTCGGCGCGCGAGCGGGTGATGCGGCGCCATCGGGTGCTCAACCTGATGACCCACGTCGACCCCTGGCAGCGCCCGGACCGGGACCACGCCGGGGGCCCGGCGCCGCAGAGCGATGCGCGGGAAGGCCGGCAGGCCCGCGAGGCGCCGCCGGCGGCGGCCTGAGCCGAAGGCCCGGGCACGACGCCGACGGCCAGGCGACTCAGCGGTCGTCGTCGCCGCGGTCGTCGCGGTCGTGCCAGTCGCGGTCACCCCAGCGCTGCCAGCGACCCGCCCAGGGGCCGGGGTAGCCGTAGACCGGCCTGTACACCGGGCGATAGACGGGGCGGTAGGCGGGCCCGTAGCCGGGGTAGTACACCACGGGCGGAGCAGGCGGGGCCACCACCACCGGAGGCGGTGCCGCCACGCCGGCCCAGACGCCGGGCACGCCGACGTTGACCGACCAGTACACGGGGGAGGCCTGTGCCGCGGGAGCGGCCAGCGCGGCCGCCGCGGCGAAGGCAAGCAGGGCTGTTTTCATCATGTCCGAACTCCAGGTTCCGGATGAACATGACGCGATAACGGGCCCGGACCGCTGCCTGGACGACAGGGCCGGTTCCGAATCTGTAACCGGATATGGCGGGCCGCGCCCGCCTCCGCTTGCCGCGGAGGGCCGGCGTTGGCCGAAGCGTGCCGACGCCTGCCGCGGTTGGCCGGGCTCAGCGGGAGCCGCCGCCCGCCCGCCCGCCCATGCCGCCGCCCATGCCGCCGCCCGGGCCGGGGCCCATGCCGCCGCCCGGGCCCGCGCCCGGTCCTGGGCCGATGGAGCGCCGCGGGGTGTCGGGCAGGGTCACGCCGCGCTCGCGTGCGCGCTCCTGCATTTCGCGATGGTGCTGCAGGCGCAGTTGCTCACGCTCCTGCTGGGTGTGGGTGTTGCGCAGGCGTTCGCGGTATTCCAGGCGTTCCTGCTGGGTCATCAGCTGGCTGCCATAGATCGCGGGCTCGCGCGGCTGCGCCTGGGCGCTGAGGCTCAGCGCGGGGGCCAGCAGCAAGGCGCCCAGCGCGATGGCGAGCAGGCGGGGACGGGCGTTCATGGAGTTCTCCGGGGTGGCGGTGGCGACACCGACGCGCACCGGCCGCGGCCCGATGCCGCGCCCTCGGGGCACGCATGCACAGGCTAGGGGCGCGCGCCCTGGCGCGCCTTGACCCCCCTCAACAAGCGCGACCGCCCGCCCTTGGGCCCCGGGGCTCAGGCCGTGCCGCGCGACGCCCGCCACGCCTGCTCGCGCAGCAGCGGGCTGACGCGGTAGCGCTCGCCGCGGTAGTGGCGGTCCAGCGCGTCCAGCAAGGCGCCGGGATCGACCGCGCCCGAGGCGCGCCAGCGCGCCAGCCATTCGAAGGGGCCGGCGGGGTAGTTGACGCCGAGTTTCATGGCGTCGTCGGCCCCCTGTTCGGAGCACACGCCCTGGTGCACGGCGTCGCAGGCCTCGTTGATCAGCATGGCGAGAGTGCGGGCCACCACCAGGCCGGGCAGGTCGCGCAGGCGCAGCGGCTGCCAGCCCAGCAGGTGCAGCCAGCGCGGGGCCTGTTCGCACCAGGAGGCGGAGGCATCGGCGCTGGGCGCCCAGGCCAGGGCGAGGCCCGATTCCTCGCGCAGCGGGAGGTCGAACACGGCCACCTCGGCGCCGAGCTGGGTGGCGGCGCGCCCGTCGCTCAGGCGCAGGCAGGCCTGGTCCACGCGCAGCCCGCACCAGTCGGCCTGGGGGTCCAGGCCATGGTCCACGCCGGCGGCGTGCAGCGCCGCGGCGAGCCGGTCGGCCAGCGCGCCGCGCCCGGCCACCACCACCCGGGTGGCAGGCGACGGGGCCAGCAGATCGGAGGCGCCGGGACGCGCCTGGGGCGCCGCGGCGCCGGCGCCATGGTCGTAGAAGCCGCGGCCGGACTTGCGCCCCAGCATGCCGCCGTCGACCAGCTCGCGCTGCACCAGCGAGGGCTGGTAGCGCTTGTCGAAGAAATTGGCCTCGTACACGGCCTGGGTCACGGCGAAATTGGTGTCGTGGCCGATCAGGTCCATGAGCTCGCAGGGGCCCATGCGAAAGCCGGCGCCGCGCAGGCAGGCGTCCAGCACCTGGGGCGTGGCGGCCTGCTCCTGCAGCAGCGCCAGGGTCTCGGCGTAATAGGGGCGCGCGATGCGGTTGACGATGAAGCCGGGGGTGGAGCGCGCGTGCACCGCGGTCTTGCCCCAGGATTGCGCCAGCTCGAACACCTGCGCGGCCACCGCCGCGTCGGTGCGCAGCCCGCTGACCACCTCGACCAGTTTCATCAGGGGCACGGGGTTGAAGAAGTGCATGCCCACGAGACGCTCGGGATGCCGCATGTCCCGCGCCAGCGCGGTGATGGACAGGGAGGAGGTGTTGCTGGCCAGCACGCAGCGCGCATCGACCAGGGCCTCGAGCTGCGCCAGCACCGCGCGCTTGATGTCCAGGCGCTCGATGATGGCCTCGACCACCAGGCCGCAGTCGGCGGCGTCCTCCAGGCGCGGCACCGGCTGGATGCGCGCGAGCGCGGCCTGCGCCTGGTCCGCGGCCAGTCGGCCCTTGGCCACCAGGGTGTCGAAGGTGGCGCCGAGCTGGGCGTGCGCCTGCTGCGCCGCGCCCTCGCGGGCGTCGAACAGCGCCACCCGGTGCCCGGCCTGCGCGGCCACCTGCGCGATGCCCGCGCCCATGATGCCGGCGCCCACCACCAGCACGCGCGCCTCGCGCAGCGAGGCGGACGTGGACGCGGGGGAGGGGGCTCGGGCGGTTTCGGTACTCGACATCAATAGGTCTCCAGATGCAGCCGGCCCTGCTCCTTCCAGGCCGCCGCGGTGCTTTCCCAGGACAAGCCGGCCTGCGTGGCGACGTCGCGCAAGGCCAGCACGACGCCTTCTTCCATCG
>JAKBBK010000030.1 GCA_021808525.1 Pseudomonadota bacterium | reverse complement strand
GCGATCGCGGCGGCCGCCAGCGCGGCACACCTGAACAAGGTCCTGAGCATCATGGACTCCGGTGGAAAACCAGGAAGGGGTGGTAGAGCGCCGCTTCGAGCTGTCCGAGCGCCCTGCGCACGTGCACGGAGGCCGACAGCGCACCTTGCTGCGCTTGCACGTCGGCCAGTTCGGCACCGAGCAGCCGAAGGCGTCCGATCTGGCCCGCGGCGAAGGCACTGCGTTGCCGGTCGAGCGCATCCGCAGCCGCCTCGCGCAGCTGGCGCGCCCGGATTCGCTCCGAATCGCTGGCATGCCAGTCCGTGCGGGCCTGATCGATCTGCGCCAGCACCCTGGTCTGGGTCGCGGCAAAGGCATCGGCGGCGACGCGCCGTGCGGCGCGCGCCTGGGCGATCGGACCCTGGTTCTGGTTGAGGATGGGCAACGGCAGGGAGATCGACAGGATGAATTTGTTGTCGCCCTGGTCGTAGTGGTAGCCGGGGCCGATGTCGATGGCGGGGTACTGCCGCGCGACGGCCAGGCGAAGCGCCGCCTCCGCGGCGGCGTAATGGGCAAGGGCGGACAGTACGTCGGGGCGCGAGCTGAGCGCGGAGTGCACCAGGGGCGCGAGGCGGCCCGGCTGCCGCGGATGGGCAATCCCCCGCATGTCGAGCCCGATGCCCTGGAGCGCCGTACTCGGCAGGCCCAGCGCGGAGGCCAGGGCCGTACGCGCCAGCCGGCCGGCACGCCGGTCCGAGGCGAGTTGCAGTTCAACCTGCTGGAAGGCGAGCGTCGCCGTGGTCAAGGCCGCCGCCGAGACCATGCCGGCCCGGTAGCGCTGTTCGAGCACGTCGCGGTAGCGACCTGCGAGGAAGGCCCGCCGAGTCGCAAGCCTCGCCGCCTGCTGCGCCGACCACAGGTCGAGCATGGCCGAGCTCACCTGAGCGCGGACTTGCCAGGCCGTGATGGCGATGGCCTGCCGTGCCTGTTCGATCCGGGCCCGCGCCTGGGCGATGCGCGCGGGACGTGCCCCGTAGGACTGGATCAGGAAACCGAGCACGGGGCCCACCGTCCAGGGTGGAGCCGAGGTGCTGGTGTCGTAGGTCGGCGCCAGCTGCAGGCTCGGGTTGGGCAGCGCCGCCGCCGTCGTCTCGCCACCTTGGGCTTCACGCAGCCGGGCCTCGGCCAGAGGCATGTCGGGGCGTTCGTAGACGGCCACCAGGGACAAGGTGGCGAGGTTCCAGCGAGGTGGGCCGCTCCGATGCAGTTCGGCCGCGAGGAAGCGCAGCAAGCGGGGATCGGACAGCGTGCGCCGGGTCAAGGCCCGCGCGGTCTGCTCGGGATGGATGGGTTGGGGTGTGTAGCTCGCGCATCCGGCGAGCAGCGCGGAAACGAGCAAGGCGGCCGGCAGACGGGTCTTCATCGCGTCGCATCGCATGGCGGAAAACTCCCATGCTAGGAACGCGGGTGTCGTCAATTTGTCGTTGGCCTGGCCTCGTCGCCCTTGCGCCCGTCATCGCGCACATGCAGATCCAGCCGCACCTGCAGCTCACCCTCTTCGCTGTGCGTGTACGCGAGGGTCCAGCCCAGACGCTCGCATAGCTGCCGCACCAGATACAGCCCAAGACCCGCGCCGTGGGCGCGGCCGCCCTCGGCAAGGGCCAGGGATCGGTACAAGCGGGCCACGGCGGCGGCATCCAGCGCTTCGCCGCGACTGTCGATGCGGAACACCCCGCCGCGCAGCTCGATCTCCAGGCGGCCCGCCGGTGTGTGCTCGATGGCGTTGCGCACCAGGTTGCCGAAGATCATCGCGGCCACCGCGGGCGCGACCCGCACCGCGAGCGGCTCGATCGCGCCGAGCGCCAGGCTCAACGGCCGGCCCTCGAGCAAGTGCCGGTAATCCGCGATCAGCTCGGGCAACCAGGTCTGCAAGGCCAGAGGCGCAAGCGCGGCGGGGGCCGAGGGCTCCCTGGCCAACTGCAGCAAGGCCGCCAGGGTGTCCTGCATGCCATCGGTGGTGAGGCGGATACGCTGCAGGGCCCGCCGACCGTCGGCCCCGAGGGCCTCGGATTCCAGCACCTCGGCGGCCCCGGCGATGACCGAGATCGGGGTGCGCAGCTCGTGGCTCGCGGTGTCGATGAATTCGCGCTCCCGCAGCACGAATCCGTCGAGACGCTGCAGGAAACCGTTGACGGCGGTCTCCAGCGCCCGGATCTCCTGCAACTGGTAGCCCGGCTCCAGACGCGCGTCACGCTGCGACGGCTCGAGTGCATGGACCGAGTCGACCAGACGAGAGACGGGGCGCAGCAGCCGGCCGGCGAGCCACCAGGTGGCCAGCATCAGCAGCCCCAGCCCGATCGCGACGATGGCGTCGAGCAGGTAGGCCAGGCGCCGCTCCTGCGCGCGTTGCGCGGAGATGTCGATCAGCGCGGCCATGCGATGGCCCTGCACCTCCCGCACCAGCACCGCATAGGGCAGGTCCTCCGGGTCGATGTCGTCGTACAGACCGGGTCCGAGGCGGCGCACCTCGGCCGGCAGGCTTCGCGCAGCCGGCGAATCGAGGTCGATCAGGCGCACCTTGGGAGGGTGCACGTCGCCGGTGGGAAGATGGGCCGCGCGCAAATCCCGCACCATCTCGTCCCCGAGCAGGCTCATCCACACCAGGCGCTCGTGACGGTCGTTCAGGAAGGCACCGACCGCGATCACGGCCGCGCTCAGCACCGCCGCGTACAGCAGCAGCCCGATGGTGATGCGGGCGCGCAGGCTATTCGTCTTCAGCATGGTCGCGATCCGGCATCGCAGCCAGCCGATAGCCGACACGCGCGACCGTCCGCAGCAGCTTGGTCGAGAAGGGTGCGTCGATGGCCCGGCGCAGCAGGTGCATCTGCGAACGCAGCAAGTCGCGATCCGGGGCGTCGTCGCCCCAGAGCGCATCTTGCAGGCGCTCCCGCGGCACGAGAGCCGGCGACGCCCGCATCAGCACTTCCAGCAGGCGCCGGGTCGCCGGCTGCAGGGCGATGGATTGCGCACCGCGCGTGACTTCCAGGGTGCTCAGGTCCATCACCAGATCCCCCACTCGCAGCCGGGTATCGGTCACCCGACCGCTGGCGCGGCGGACCTGGGCGAGCAGCCGCGCCTCCAGTTCGGCGAGGTCGAAGGGCTTGACCAGGTAGTCGTCGGCACCTGTACGCAGCGCCTCGACCTTGTCGGCGGTTTCGGCCTTGGCGGTGAGCATCAATACGGGAACGTCCTTGCGCACGCTCTGGCGCAACTCCCCCAGGACACGAACACCTTCCATGCGCGGCAGGGCCCAGTCGAGAACGATGGCGTCGTAGTGGTTGTCGGCGGCGAGGCGCAAGCCGGTGGCGCCGTCGGGGGCGGCGTCCAGCACATGGCCGCGTGCCTCGAAGTAGGCGAACAGATTCGCCACCAATGCGCGGTTGTCCTCGACGATGAGCAGTTTCATGGGGATTCGATGCCTTGGGAGCGGCACAGGCAGTGCGCGGGGCCTTATCGGTGCATCCACAAGGCGCGGGCCAACACGACGCCCGCGGCGACCCAGGTCAGCGCGACGAGGACCGCCGCAACGCGGCTGACGGGCCGCGATGCGGCGCGTGCCGCCGCGCGGCGATGTTCCTCCATCACTTCGGTCGGAACCAGACGCACCGCCAGCAGGATGCCCAGGGGCACGATGATCAGGTCGTCGAGCCAACCGAGCACGGGGATGAAATCCGGGATCAGGTCCAGGGGCGACAGCGCGTAGGCTGCGACCGCCACGGCCAGCGCCTTGGCGTACCAGGGCGTGCGAGGGTCCCGCCCTGCGAGCCACAGGGCGTGCACGTCCCGCTTGAGCCTACGCGCCCATTGCCTGGCACTCTTGAGCAAGATGCGAACCTCCTGGAGAACATCCAGCAGAAGCATCATAAGTGGCCGCGCGCCGCACGCCGCGCGCCTCGACCCGCGCGCCTCGAGCCTCAGCTGTCCACGTCCCGGGAGTAGCCGCTCGGTCCGGCCCTGGAGGCCGCCCACAGCAAGGCCGGCGTGAGCCGTGGAGGCGTGAGCAGCGGAACCTTGCCGCTGAAGGCCACGGTGGCGAGGACCATGACCGTAGTCAGGCCCCAGCGGGGCCAGGGGGATCGGGGCGGCGGCGGGCTTTGCCCGGAAGCCCGGCGCCTGGGTCGTGCAGCCGCGCGCGCAGGCCTTTGCCCGGTTTTCAGAAATGTCTTTTTGCGAGCCATTTCACGACTTTGCATGACGCTATCATAGGCGCGGTGCGCGCCGGGATCACGGCAACGCGCAACGTCCGCACATGCTGTGCGGGCACTGCGAATCGACCCTCCGAAGACTCTTCCCCATGCCCCGCAAGACCCTGCTTTCCTGGAGCACCGGCAAGGACAGCGCCTGGGCCCTGCAGCGCCTGCGCCAGGATCCGCGGGTCGAGCTGGCCGGGCTGTTCTGCACCGTCAACGCGGCCTTCCAGCGCGTCGCGATGCACGGCGTGCGCCTGGACCTGCTGCGCCGCCAGGCCGCGGCGCTCGGCTTGCCCCTGTTCGTGATCGACATTCCCTTTCCCTGCAGCAACGCGGAGTACGAATCCGCGCTGCAGGCCTTCGTGCGCCAGGCGCGCGCCGAGGCCGTGGAGGCTTTCGCCTTCGGCGACCTGTTCCTGGAAGACGTGCGGCGTTACCGCGAGCGGCAGCTGGAGGCCAGCGGCATCGCCGCGCTGTTTCCGCTGTGGGGCATGCCGACGGGCGAGCTGTCCCGGGCCATGGTGGCCGGCGGCTTGCGGGCGGTGATCAGTTGCGTCGACCCCAGGCGTCTGCCGCGCGGGTTCGCCGGGCGCCTCTACGACCCGGCCTTCCTGGCCGAGCTGCCCCAGGGCGTCGATCCCTGCGGGGAATTCGGCGAATTCCACAGCTTCGCCTTCGACGGTCCCATGTTCGAACGCCCGGTCGAGATCAGCGTAGGCGAGACCGTCGAGCGGGACGGCTTCGTGTTCACCGACCTGTTGCCGGCGTGGGAGCAGGCGGCCTGAGGCAGCGGCGGCCTCGGCCACCGCAAGCCCCGGGGCCCGGGAAGCTCAGGCGCCGGCGGCCCGGCCGGAGGCGCGCAACTCCAGGTGTCCATCCTGCTGGAGCATGCGCATGCGCGACAGCAGGTTCATGCCCAGCAGCGCGGTGCCTCCCGACAGATGGGGCAGCACGGCGACCCGCACGTCGCGGGCGGTGAAGGGGCCGAAGCGCAATTCGCGAGCCAGCGCCAGGCAGCCGGTCGTGCTGCCGTTGGCGGTCTGCGAGGCGATGCCCTGGCAACCCGAAAGGCCCATGCGATCGGCCGCGCTCGCGGACACGGACACGGTGGAGGCGCCGGTATCCACCAGGAAGGTGACGGGCACGCCGTTGATCGCGCCGGGCACCGTGTAGTTGCCCGAGCGATCGGGGCTGAGCAGCAATTCGTCGGCCCCCGCGGCCTGCACGCGCACGGGCCCGAAACCCGGCACGAAGGAGCGCACCATCAGGTACAGCGCGCCGCCGATCAGGCACCACAGCAGCACCATCCACATCAGGCCCGCCGGCGGCCGGCGCGCGGCGACGTAGCCCGGAGGCGGCGGCACCGGGGCCTGGCGCCCGCCCGGCTTCATCCAGTCTCGATCATCGATTCCCATGAATCCATTGTGCGCCCTGCGCCGCGGCTTCGCCCCCCTACGGTCATCAAGGGTGTTCGGGCGGCCCATGCACCCGGGCGCAGGCCGGCCTTAGACTGAAACCGGCTTGCAACACGATGTAACTACCTGCCTGCGGCGCGAGCCCGAAACCTCCAGGAGACCTTCATGCTGAGATGGGTGGTGATTTTTCTTCTCGTGGCGGTGGTGGCTTCGGTGTTCGGATTCTTCGGGGTCGCATCGGCCGCGGTCGGAATCGCCAAACTGATTTTTTTCGTCGCGCTCGCGGGTTTCGTGATCAGTCTGGTGTTGCATCTGGTGAGTCTGCGAAACCATTGAGTTGCCCATCCCCCCGCCCTTCAACCCTCCCAGGGAGCTGCCCATGCAGACCGGAACCTTCGCCTTGCTGCTCAAGGACCATGAACTCGTCAAGGGAATCATCGAGGAATTGCTCGATACCCCTGTGTCGGCCAGGAAAAGGCGCCAGGAACTTCTGACCACCCTGAAACAGGAACTGCAGGGGCACGAAAACCTTGAGGAGCGGGTGGTCTATCCCGCGCTGGAGTCGCGCAAGTCCACCCAGGGGCTGACCCTGGAGGCCTACCAGGAGCACCACGTGGTGGATGTGCTGCTGGAAGAGCTGGAATCCCTGGATTTCCAGGACGATGACTGGAAGGCCAAGCTCAAGGTCCTGCAGGAAAACCTGCTGCACCATGTGCGCGAAGAGGAAGACGAGCTCTTTCCCAAGGCGGAAAAGGTGCTCTCCAGGGACCAGCTCCAGCGCATCGAGCAGCAGATCGGCCAGGCCAAGGGTGCCTGAACGCCAGGGCCTGCTCAGTCCCTGCGCGGCTTGCCCTGCAAGGCGCGCAGTTTCAGGAAGGCCATGGCCGCCATCTCGGCGTCGTTGAAGGGGTCGTGCGCATCCCGCTGGGGTAGCTCCAGATCGCGCATCATGGCCTGCAGGCGCAGGTCGATGGGCACCTGGCCCTGGCGGGCCCACTCGGGCAGCTGGCGCAGCTTGTGGTCGTGGTACAGGGCGGAAACCTCGATGCGCTCCTGGGGCAGGCCGATGCCCAGCCAGGCTCGCAACTCGCGCTCGATCATCGCCACATCGAACTCCAGGTAGTAGCCCACCAGCGGTCGGCTTCCGACGAAGTGGAGCAGCCGATCCAGGGCCTCGCGCAGCGGCAGGCCGGCCGCCAGGTCACGCCCGCGCAGGCGGTGCACGCGGGCGCTTGAGCCCGGCTCGCCGCGTGGGCGCACGAGCAACTGCAGGCGCTGGCTGCTCAGGATGCGCGTGCCCACGATGCGCACCGCGGCGATGGCGACGATCTCGTCACGGCGCCGGTCCAGCCCGGTGGTCTCGCAGTCCAGCGCCACCCATTCCCCCGGCGGCGGCGGCTCGAACAGGAAGGCATAGCGAGGGTCGCGCAGGCGTCGCAGGCCCAGGCGCCTGGACCAGGCTCTGCGCAGGCGGGTGGCGGCGGAGTGCATCGGGAGTGGACCGGGCCGATGTCACAGGCGGTCCAGCTGGAAGCGTCGATGCAGCATGGCGCGAAAGCGCTTGACCACGCCCAGCGCGTCCTTCAGCAGGCTGCGCTCGAGGGAGCCCAGCTGCTGCGGCTCCAGCAAGCCGGTCACGGGCTGGCGCCGGTCGATCTGGTCCAGCCCGGCCTGCAGGCGCAATTGCATCAACACATGCAGCGCCTGCAGCAGCTCCTGGGCCTCGGCGTGCGCGAGCTGTCCCCCGGCGGCCAGCGCCTCGAGGCGTTCCTCGGTGCCGCTGGCCTGGATGCGATGGGCCAGCGCCAGGCTGCGCACGCCATGCACCAGCGCGAACATGCCCTCCTTCTTGAGGTCGATGGCCTGCTGCGCATCGCCGAGCAGCCGGGCCCACCAGGCCGTGCCGGCGCCGAAGGCGTCGATGGCCGAGGCGAAGCGAGCCAGCAAGGCGTCGTCGTCGGGAGCCTCGCGAAACACCCGCTCGCGCACATCGCGCAGCAGTCGCGCATCGCCGCACACCGCGCGCGCATCCAGGAAGATGGCCAGCTCCAGCAGGGCCTCGGGAGCGCGGCCGTGCAGCGAGGCGCGCAGGCTGGCCGCGAGCTCCGAAGCCCCCATGCACCAGCGGGGCCGGTCCAGCATCACCCCGCCGGGGCACGGGGGATAGCCGAAATCCGCCAGGGCGGCCGTGAAACGCCCGGTCAGCTCCCGCAGGTTCTGCGGTGGCGCGTAGCCGTCGCGCAGCACCAGGGCGTTGTCCTGGTCGGTTTTCAGGATCTGCTCCGCGCGGCCCTCGCTGCCCATCACGAACAGGCAGCTGTTGTCCACCAGCCCGGGGGGCGCGATCAGGCTCCAGGCCCGCTGGAACAGGCGCGTGTTGAGCTCGGTCACCAGGCCGGCGATCAGCCCGATGCGCGTGCCGCCCCGGTGCAGCAGCGACACCATGCGCGTGATCTTCGAGGCGGCGTCGGCCAGCGCCGCCAGATCCTGCGCCATGTCGATCTGCACCGTGATCAGGTAGGAGTGGTTGGCCAGGAAACTGAACAGGTCCAGCGCCTCGAGCACGCCCGCCGCCTGCCCCTCGCGCAGGACCACCAGCCGGTGCACGCGCCCGCGCAGCATGCGTGCCAGCGCCTCGCCGATGGGCTCCTCGGGCGTGGTGGTGAGCAGCTCAAAGGTCGCGAAACTCGCCGCCGGCAGGCGTGCGGCAGGCCTGCCGTCCAGGATCGCCCGCTGCAGCGAGGCCCGGGTGAAGATTCCCAGGCGAGCCCCGGCGCCTGCGGATTCGCGCACCAGCACGCTGGAGACATGCTCGGCCTGGAAAATGCCCGCGACGGCGACGATGTCGGTGTCGGCGTCCACCACCTGCACCGGGCGCACGAAGGCATCGGCCACGCGGGCCATGCCCAGCGCCTGCAATTCGTGGCGGCTGCGCAATTGCGCCAGCGCGCCCAGTTTGTCGCTGAGCTCGGCGAACAGCAAGGCGCCGAAGGCCGCGTTGGAGGCGATCAGCTCCTTCACCGCGTCGCGGGGCAACTCGTAGGCCAGCACCTCCTCGCGCGCCACGAAGCGGCTGCTGCTGCGCCCGGCCATGAGCGCGCGTGCGTCGAAGCAGTCCTGCGGACCGTAGCTGGCGACCATCTGCTCGCCGTCGTGCTGGGCCACGACCCCCTTCATCACCACGTACAGCTGCGTGGGCACCGAGCCCACGTCCAGGATGGTGCGCCCCTGCGCGAAATACGCCACGTCCACCGAGTCGCGCACAAGCTGGCGTTCCTGCGGACTCAGGCAATCGAAGGGAGAGGCCGTGAAGTCGAAGGCATTGGGCATGTCGCGCACGGGTTCGGCGGGCCGGGGATGGGCTCGCGGCCCGCCGCCCGGCCGCGGCGGGTCCCGCGCGGCGGGCACCGGCCCGCCGCGCGCTCGCGCCTCAGTGGCGCGAGGCCGTCTCTGCGCCCAGGCCGGTTTCCGAGCGCACCTGCTGCGCGGCGAAGGCCTCGCGCTCGGCCCGCGCCCCCGCGCTGCGGTCGAGCAGCGAGAACACCCAGATGCCCACGAAGGCCAGGGTCATCGAGAACAGCGCGGGCGAGGCATAGGGAAACAGCGCCGAGCCCTTGGGAAATCCCAGCGTGGCCTCCCACACCGAGGGCGACACGATGGTCAGGGCCACCGACGAGACCAGGCCGAGGAATCCGCCGATCACCGCGCCGCGGGTGGTGCAATCCTTCCAGAGCACCGACAGGAACAGCACCGGGAAATTCGCCGATGCGGCCACCGCGAAGGCCAGGGACACCATGAAGGCCACGTTCTGCTTCTGGAACACGATGCCCAGCAGCACCGCGACCAGGCCCAGCACGACGGTGGTGATGCGCGAGACCTTCAGCTCCGAGGCGCTGTCGGCCTTGCCGCCTCGCATCAGCGTGGCGTAGATGTCGTGGGACACGGCCGAGGCCCCGGACAAGGTCAGCCCGGCCACCACCGCCAGGATGGTGGCGAAGGCCACGGCCGAGATGAAACCGAAGAACACGTTGCCGCCCACGGCCTTGGCCACCAGCACCGCCGCCATGTTGGCGTTGCCGGCGCCACCCCGGATCACCCCCTTGGCCACGTCGGCCACCGTGGGATCGGTGAGCACCAGCGCGATGGCGCCGAAGCCGATGATGAAGATCAGCACGTAGAAGTAGCCGATCCAGGTGGTGGCCCACAGCACCGACTTGCGCGCCTGGCGCGCGTCGGGCACGGTGAAGAAGCGCATGAGGATATGCGGCAGCCCCGCGGTTCCGAACATCAGCGCCATGCCGAAGGAGATCGCCGAGATCGGGTCCTTGACAAAGCCTCCGGGGTTCATCACCGCCAGCCCGGCCGCGTGCGCCTCCTCGGGGCTCTTGCCGGCGGCGGCGGCCACGGCGGCCTTGACCTGCACGGCCCGGGCGAACAGCGCTTCGGGGCTGAAGCCGTACTGGGCCAGCACCATCACCGCCATGAAGGTCACGCCGGCCAGCAGCAGGCAGGCCTTGACGATCTGCACCCAGGTGGTCGCGGTCATGCCTCCGAACAGCACGTAGACCATCATCAACACGCCCACCAGCACGACGGCCACCCAGTAGTCCAGCCCGAACAGCAACTTGATCAGCGAGCCCGCGCCGACCATCTGGGCGATCAGGTAGAAGGCCACGACGATCAGCGTGCCCGAGGCCGCGAAGGCGCGGATGGGTCCCTGGCGGAAACGATAGCCGGCCACGTCGGCGAAGGTGAAGCGCCCCAGGTTGCGCAGGCGCTCGGCCATGAGGAAGGTGATGATCGGCCAGCCCACCAGGAAACCGATGGAATAGATCAGCCCGTCGTAGCCGCTGGTCATCACCGCGGCGGAGATGCCGAGGAAGGAGGCCGCGGACATGTAGTCCCCGGCGATCGCCAGGCCGTTCTGGAAACCGGTGATGCCGGCCCCGGCGGTGTAGAAGTCGGCGGCCGAACGGGTGCGCGACGCGGCCCACTTGGTGATCCACAGCGAGGCGGCGACGAACACCGCGAACAGGATGATCGCGGTCAGGTTGGTGCCCTGGCGGGTGGTCTCGCCCATGGCGGGGCCGGCGGCCCGGGCGGCGCCGGCAGCCAGCAGCAGGGCCGGGGCCATCGAAGCTTGCAGGAACTTGTTCACTTGGACACGTCCTTGAGGATGGCTTCGTTGAGGGCGTCGAACTCGCGGTTGGCGCGACGTACGTAGACCGCGGTGATGGCGATGGTGAACACGATCACGGCCATGCCCAGGGGCACGCCCAGGGTGGTGACGCCGGCGCCGATGGGTCGGCTCAGCAGGGCCTTGTCGAAGGCGATCAGCGCGATGTAGCCGTAGTACACCAGCAGCATCAGCAGGGTCAGGGTGATTCCCAGCGAATTGCGTCGCCTGCGCAACTCGCGGTAGCCGGGGTGGCGCTGGATCTTGAGCACCTGGGGGTCGGTCATCGTGGGTCTCCTCTCATGTAACCGAATCTGACCGAAGTGTCCGTACGTTACCTGACCCTTCGCTTACGATTTGCTACAAATGACTCCGGCAAGACCCCGGGCTTTCCCGGAGCCCGGGCTGCCCTACCATGTGCGGCGCGTCCGCCACGGCCGCGCCCTCCCAGCACGCTCCTCACCTTGAACCGCCGCCTCGACCCCTGGTTTCTCGCCGTGCTCGCCGGCCTGGGGCTGCTGCCCTTCGTGCCCTTCGCGGTGCCCATCGTGGCGGCGCTGGCGCTGGCCGCCGCCAGCCTTCCCTTCCAGCTGCGCCTGGAGCGGCGCATGCCCGCCTGGCTGGCCGCCACCCTGGTGACCCTGGGCTGGACCTTGCTGGCGGCGCTGCCGCTGGCGGCCATGGGGGCGCTGCTGGCACCGGCCCTGCCGCGCCTGGCGCAGACCCGGCTGGACGTGGACGCGCTCACCCGCGCCGCGGTCAGCGCCCCCTGGGTGGGGCCGCTGGCCGCCGCGCACCAGGATGCGGTGCGCGCCTGGCTCACCGACAACCAGCCCGCGCTGCTGCTGCAGCGCCACGCCAACCAGATCCGCCTGGTCGGCGAACATGTGCTGGCCCTGCTGATGCATGCCCTGCTGAGCCTGGCCATCCTCTGGGCGGTGCTCTGGAAACGCGAGCACGTGGCCCACGGCCTGCGCAGCAGCCTGCTGCGCGTGGTCTCGGCGACGCTGGCTGAACGGGTCGAGCACCATGGGCTGCGCGCCACCCAGGCCACCATCGTGGGCATGCTGGGCCTGGCCGTCTGGGACACCCTGCTCAGCCTGCCGATGTTCGCGCTGGCCGGCATGCCGCGCTGGTACGCCTGGAGCATCGCCGTGGGCATGCTGTCGGTGATCCCCGGCGGCACCGGGGTGGCCCTGGTGTCGGCGGCCGCGCTGCTGGCCGCGCAGGGCCACCTGCTGCCCGGGCTGGCCGTGCTCGCCATCGGCCACGTCATCATGTTGTCCGGCGACGTGCTGGTCAAACCCAAGCTGATCGGCGCGGCGGGGCATGCGCCCTTCCTGCTGGTGCTGCTGGCGATTTTCGGGGGACTGGCGATGTTCGGCATGGTCGGGCTGATCCTGGGGCCGGTGCTGGTGCTCACCGCGCGCGCGGTGGTGTTCGAGGACTGAGTCGCCGCGGCCTTGCGGCCGCCGCGGCGGCCGCGCCGGCATGCCCGGCCGGGGCGTGGGGCCTTGCCCCCCATGCCTGACTCGCGCGGGCACAATCAGCCCCCCGTCGTCGAGTCTCCGCATCCCGATGCCCCGCCTTGCCCAGCCTGCCGAGGCCCGTTGCGCCACGCAGCGTGGAAGCACGCTGGCCGAAGCCCTGGTCGCCTGCCTGGTCCTGGGCCTGGGCGTGCTGGCCTGGCTGCGCCTGCCCGCGCTGACCGCGGGCGAGCTGGCCGCCGCGCGTGCGCGCCAGGACGCCGCCCAGGCGGCGGGCGCGCTGGCCGCGGCGTTGCACGCGCAACATGACTACGGCGCCGATCCGGTGGCGCGCGGCTTGCATCGCAGCCTGCTTCCGCTCGCGCGCCGGCCTTCGCCCGACTGCCTCGAGTCCGACTGCACGCCCGCGCAGATGGCCGACGCGGAGCTGTGGCTGTGGGGCGAGATGGTGGCCAGGCGCCTGCCTGGCACCCGAGCCGAGCTGGATTGCGCGGCGGCTTCGGTGCCGGCTCCCGCGGACCGTGCCTGGCCCGGCAGCTGCACCCTGCGCATGCACCTTGCACCCGTGGGCACGCAGGAATCCGCGCTGCTGCAATGGCGCCTGCACCCATGAAGCGCATGCACGGAACCAGTCTTCCCGGCTGTCTGCTCGGCCTGGGCCTGGGCCTGCTGGTGCTGCAGGCCCTGCTCGACGTCGTGGCCAGCGCCCACCAGGCCCTGCAGACCCAGCGCCTGGCGCTGCGACGCCAGGAGAGCGAGGGTGTCGCAGGCCAGATGCTGCGCACGGTGGCCGAGGCCTCGCGTCGGCAGGCGCTGCGCGCGGCAGGGCCCGATGCGGGAGTCGATGCGGGAGGCGATGCGCGAGGCGATGCGCTCGCGGCGCACCCCGGCGCGCAGGGCGAGGCGCTCGAGGCGCGATTCATCGCCGACGGCGCGCCGGGCGCCTGCGGCGAGGCCGCGCCCGCGGCCGGCACCGAGCACCGCTACCGGCTCGACATCGACGGCGCCGGGACCCTGCGTTGCGCGATGGACGGGCATGCCCCCCAGCCCCTGGCGGACGGCCTCGGGGCCTGGGAACTGGAATTCGTGGAATGGCGCGGCGAGGCCTGTACGCCCGGCGCCGGGCCCTGCCGCCCGCTGCTGCGACGCGTGCACGCCACCGGGGTGCGCGACTGGAGCCGCGTGGTGCTGATGCGCGCGCGCCCGCGCAGCCACATGCCCGGGCTGCCCGCCGCCACGCCGCCCGCCCTGCCGTCCTGGGTGGCCTTGCCGCTGCTGGGCGGGGAGCTGCCATGATGCGCGTGCAGGGCGATTGCACCGCAACGGCAGGGCGGCGGCACCGCGGCCTGGCGCTGCCCGGCACCTTGCTCATGCTCACCCTGCTGGCCCTGGCCATGGCCGCCGCCCAACGCGGCGCCGCGCTGCAATGGCGTGCCGCGCGCTGGGAATGCACCCGCCTGCAGGCGCGCGAGGATGCCTGGGCCGCCTTGCGCGCGGCCCAGGCCTGGGTGGCCGCCCAGGGCCCGCGCCTGGCCGTGCAGGACTGTTCCACCCCGCATGTCGCCATCGACGTGACCGATGGGCGCCTGTGCGCGCAGGCCGCGGGAGCGCCGGGTGACGCCTCGTGGACTCGGCTGCCGCCCGCGGCGCGGCAGTGCACGCAGATCTGCGCCTATCACGTGCAAGCCCTGCAGGCCCCCGGCCAGCTCGGCGCGCTGCCCGCAGGCCAGCCCGCGGGGCATGGCGCGCACAGCCCCCAGGCCTTGCGTCTGAGCGCATGGGCTGGCGGCCCCGGCACCGCGCTGCTCCAGGCCGACCTGCAGCTGCAAGGCGAAGCCGACCGGGCGCCACGCTACGTGTTGCGCGCCTGGCGAGCCCTGCGATGAACCGGCCCGGCGCCCGCTTGCGGCCTGGCTCGGGCTCGCGACGGCCCACCGCGCGGGGCGCGCGAGGCGGCATGCCCGGGCCCGGCCAGCCCCGGGCCCGGGGATGGTGCCTGCCCGAGCTCATGCTGGCGCTGCTGGTGGCGGCCGTGCTGGCGCAGCAGGCCCTGAGTCCCTTCGAACAGGCACTGCACCGCACCCGCCGCGCCTGCGCGGGAGCCGCGCTGCTGGAACTCGCGCTGCGCCAGGAACAGCACCATGCGCGCCAGGGACGCTATGCGCAATCCCTGGTCGCGCTGGGCTGGCCACGGGCACAGGGCAACGAACTGCCGTGGCCCGACGAGCGCCGCGCCTGGTACCGCCTGCGCATGCGCGTGCCCGGGGCAGGCTCCGCGCCGGCGCAGGGGTACGAGGCCGTGGCGGTGCCGGTGGGCCCGCAGCGCGGCGACGCCTGCGGCAGCCTGCGCATCGACCATCTGGGTCGCCGCGAGGCGCGCGCGCCGGACTGCTGGTGAGCCATGCGCCGGGGAGGCGGTGCGACAATCCCCGTGCCGCTCCTGGCCCGAAGGTCTCGCCCCCGTGGCGCCCCCGTGGCGCCTCCGTGGCGCCTCCATCTCGCCGCCGTCTCGCCGCCGTCTCGCCGCCCCTCCCCAGCCGCCACCATGCACCTGTCCCAAGCCACCATGGCTTCCATGCGCGCGCTCGCGCGCGCCGCCCTCGTGCTGTGCGCGGGCCTGGGGTTGATGCGCCCGACCTGTGCCCAGGCGCTGCCGTGGGTGACCGCGTGGGAGGCCGCGCCGCAGTCGATTCCCCAAGGCCCCGGGGTGCCGGCCTTCCGCAAGGCGGCCGAATTGCGCGACCAGACCCTGCGCCTGGTGCTGGTGCCCGAGCTGTCCGGAAGCACGTTGCGCGTGCGCATCAGCAACCGCTGGGGCGAGCAGGCGCTGCGCATCGGCGCGGCCGGCGTGGCCCTGGCCGGGGCCGACGGCTCGATCCTCGTGCCGGCCCCCGCGGACGGCGGGCATGGCGGGCCGGATTCGCGCATCCCCGCTCCGGCCGCGCTGCGCTTCGGCGGCCACGCGCAGGTGGTGATCGCGCCCCATGCCGAAATCTGGAGCGACCCCCTGCCCTGGCCGGTGCACGCGGGCCGCGCGCTGGCCATCAGCCTGTACCTGCCGCGACCGACGCTGCCGGGCACCTGGCACAGGCTGGCCAGCCAGGTGCAGTTCCTTTCCCGCCCCGGTGATCATGTCTCGGACCGCGGCGCCTCGGCCTTCCCCAAGCGCATCACTTCCTACCTCTGGGTGGACCGCGTGGACCTGCGCCCCCGGGCCCCCTCCGGCGCGCTGGTGGCCATCGGCGATTCGATCACCGACGGCATGCGCTCCACGCTGAACGCGCGGCGCAGCTGGCCCCAGCAACTGGCGGCGCGCCTGCGCGCCGACGGCGTGCACGAGCTTTCGGTGGTGAATGCCGGCATCAGCGGCGGGCGCCTGCTGTCGGACTCGGCCTGCTGGGGGCCGCCCCTGCTGCGACGCTTCGGTCGCGACGCGCTCTCGGTGGCCTCGGCGCGCGCGGTGGTGGTGCTGATCGGCATCAACGACATCGATTTCGCGCACACGCCGCCGCGCCGGGGGCTGGACTGCGACGCCCCCCACCTGCAGGTCAACGCCACCCTGCTCGAGCAGGGCCTGGCCACCCTGGCGCGCCAGGCCCATGCCCGCGGGCTGCGGGTCTACGTGGGCACCCTGACGCCAGCCTCGCTGCCGCCGGCCAGCGAGGCCCTGCGCGGGCAACTCAATGCCTGGATACGCTCCCAGCGGGACTTCGACGGGGTGATCGACTTCGACGCCGCGCTGCGCGACCCCAGGGAGCCGTCGCGCATGAGCCCCCGCCTGGACAGCGGCGACCACCTGCACCCCTCGGATGCCGGCTACGCGGCGATGGCCGCCGCGGCCCTGCCCATGGCCCTGCGCGAGGCCGAGGCGCAGAATCAGCGCCTGCCCTGACGATTGTTAGCAAAGCCTACAAAACTTCCTTACCTTACGCTGCGGCATTCCCGTTTTCTGGTCGATTCACGAAAGGAGCGAACAATGGCAAAGATTCTGGTTCTCTACTACAGCACCTGGGGACATGTGGAACGCATGGCGCAGGAAGTCGCCGCGGGAGCGCGCGAAGTCGAGGGCGTGGAAGTGACCCTCAAGCGCGTGCCCGAGACCATGCCGGCCGAGACCCTGGCCGCCATCCACGCCAAGACCCAGCAGGAAGCGCCGGTGGCGACCCCGGGGGAACTCGGCGACTACGACGCCATCGTATTCGGCACGCCGACCCGCTTCGGCAATATGTGCGGGCAGATGCGCAATTTCCTGGACCAGACCGGCGCGCTGTGGCAACAGGGCAAGCTGGTGGGCAAGGTGGGCAGCGTGTTCGCCAGCACCGCCACGCAGCACGGCGGCCAGGAGACGACGATCACCTCCTTCCACACCACCTTGTTCCACCACGGCATGGTGGTGGTGGGCGTGCCCTACGCCTGCGCCCAGCTGACCAATATGGACGAGATCACCGGCGGCACCCCCTACGGCGCCACCACCCTGAGCAAGGGCGACGGCAGCCGCACGCCCAGCGCCAACGAGCTGGCCATCGCGCGCTACCAGGGCCGCCACGTCGCCGGCATCACGCGCAAGCTGTTTGCTTGATGCATTCCCCCTTGGCTGCGCGCCTGGCTTGCGTACCATGGGCTGGCTGCGCGACCAAGGGGAGTGAAGGATGGCGGCGAACGCCGGCGATCAGACCGACTACATCATCGTGGGCGCCGGCTCGGCCGGCTGTGTGCTCGCCAACCGGCTGAGCGAACGCGCCGACACGGGCGTATGCCTGTTCGAGGCCGGCGGGGAACATGCCTCGCCGCTGATCGATACGCCCATGGGAATCGTCGGCCTGCTACGCGGCAGGCGACACAACTGGTACCTGCAGACCGAATCGCAACCCGAGCTGGGCGGGCGTCAGCTGTACTGGCCGCGTGGCAAGGTGCTGGGCGGCAGCAGCTCGATCAACGCGATGATCTACATGCGCGGCCACCCGCGCGACTACGACGACTGGGCCGAAGCCGGCAACCCGGGCTGGGCCTGGAAGGATGTGCTGCCGCGCTTCCTGCGCCATGAGCGCCAGCAGCACGGCGCCACGCCCACGCATGGCGCGACCGGGCCGCTGCATGTCTCGGACCTGCGCAGCCCGAACCCGCTGAGCCTGGCCTTCGTCGACGCGGCGGCGGCTTGCGGGCTGCCGCGACGCCGGGACTTCCACGACGCCGACGACCCCGAGGGCTGCGGCCTGTACCAGGTCACCCAGTGGCAGGGACGGCGCTGGAGCAGCGCGCGTGCCTTCCTGGATCCGGCGCGGCGCCGCGGCAACCTGCAGATCCGCACCGGCTGCCAGGTCACCCGTATCCTGTTCGAGGGCCGGCGCGCGGTCGGCGTGGAGTACCTGGGGCCGCAGGGCATGCGGCGCATGCGCGCGCGCGCCGAAGTCCTGCTGTGCGCGGGCGCGGTGCACTCGCCCCAGTTGCTGCTGCTGTCCGGACTCGGCGAGGCGCCGGTGCTGCGCGCACTGGGCATCGAGACCGTGCTGGAGCTGCCGGGGGTCGGGCGCAACCTGCAGGACCACCTGGACGTGACCGCGAGCATGCGCGAACATTCCCACGCTTCGGTGGGGGTGGGCCCGCGCATGGTGCCGCGCCTGCTCGCGGCGGCGTGGACCTATGCGAGGCGCCACGACGGGCTGTTCAGCAGCAACGCCGCCGAGGCCGGCGGTTTCGCGCGCTCGCGTGCCGGCCTGCAGCGCCCGGACCTGCAACTGCATTTCCTGCCTTCGCTGTTGCGCGACCATGGGCGCCGGCTGGTCTGGGGCTATGGGGCCACGCTGCACGTGTGCGCCCTGCGCCCGGCCAGCCGCGGGCGCGTCAGCCTGCGCTCGCCCGACGTCCGGCAGGCGCCGCGCATCGACCCTGCCTACCTCAGCCATCCCGAGGACCTGCCGGTCCTGCGTGCCGGGCTGCGCCTGGCCAGGCGCCTGCTCGCCTCGCCGGCCTGGGGCCGGCACGCGGGCATCGAACTCTCCCCCGGGATGGCTTTCGGCGACGAAGACGCGGCGCTGGACGCCTACATCCGCGCTCATGCCGAGACCATCTACCACCCCGTGGGAAGCTGCCGCATGGGACAGGATGATCTGGCGGTCGTGGACAGCCGCCTGCGGGTGCGCGGGGTGGACGCGCTGCGCGTGGCCGATGCCTCGGTGATGCCCACGCTGGTGGGAGGCAACACCAACGCGCCGGCCATGATGATCGGCGAGATGGCCGCCGATTTCCTGCTCGGCAAGGCCTGAGCGGGCCCCCGCGCGGCCTCAGCCGTGCAGGCCCCGCTCGTCGGGTTCGTCGGTGGAGGTGGAGATCACGCTGACCGAACGCCCCTGCAGCTTGCGCCAGACGTACAGGCCGTAGCCCGACAGCGCGTAGGCGCAGAACAGGCCGAACAGCACCAGCGGCGGACGGTAGGCGATGAGCCCGATGAGCAGCACGATCAGGAACAGGGTGATGAACGGCACGCTGCGCCGCAGGCTCACCGCCTTGAAACTGTAGAAGGGCACGTTGGTGACCATGCTCATGCCGGCGAAGGCGGTGACCGCGAAGGCCCCCCATTCGATGCGCATGCCGCTGACCTGCGAATCGGCCAGCACCCAGATGAAACCGGCCACCAGCGCCGCGGCGGCCGGGCTGGGCAGGCCCTGGAAGTAGGTCTTGTCCACCACCCCGATGTTGGTGTTGAAGCGCGCCAGGCGCAGCGCGGCACCGGCGCAGTACACGAAGGCGGCCAGCCAGCCCAGCTTGCCCAGGCCGTGCAGGGACCACTGGTACATGATCAGCGCGGGCGCCGCGCCGAAGGAGACCATGTCGGCCAGGGAATCGAACTGGGCGCCGAACTCGCTCTGGGTGTGGGTCATGCGGGCCACGCGCCCGTCCAGGCTGTCCAGCACCATGGCCCCGAAAATGGCCACGGCGGCGCGCTCGTAGTCCTGGGCCATGGCCATCACCACGGCATAGAAACCGGCGAACAGGGCCGCCGCGGTGAAGGAGTTGGGCAGCAGGTAGATGCCGCGGCGCCGGCGCCCGGCATGCGCGACGTCCTCGACCGGGTCGGGCAATCCGGGGTCCAGCCCCGGTTCCTCGTCGGCCGGGGCGCGCAGGCGGGACTTGGCGCGGCTGTCGGGAAAGCGGCTCACATTGCGTGCCATCGCGGACTCCTCAGGCGGACTGCGCGGACTGCGCGGACTGCGGGGCCGGCATGGGCGCGGCGAACTCGGCCAGCACCGTGCTGCTGGCGTGCACCTTGTCGCCGATGGACACCAGCGCCCGGGCATCCGGCGGCAGGTACAGGTCCACACGCGAGCCGAAGCGGATGAAACCGAAGCGCTCGCCGCGGCGCAGGCTCTGGCCGGGCGCGACGTAGCACAGCACGCGCCGCGCGATCAGCCCGGCCACCTGCACCACGGTCACGGTGCGCGACTCGCAGCGCAGCACCACGGCGTTGCGTTCGTTCTCCAGCGAGGCCTTGTCCAGGTCGGCATTGAAAAACCGGCCGGGGAAATAGTTCACCGACACCACCTCGCCGTCCACCGGGGAACGGTTCGAATGCACGTTGAACACGTTCATGAACACGCTGATGCGCAGGGCCTCGCGCTGGGCATAGGGATCCTGCGCGCGCCCCAGGGAGACGATGCGCCCGTCCGCGGGCGAGAGCACGGCCAGCGGATCGGCCGGAATCGGACGCGGCGGATCGCGAAAGAACTGGATCACGAACACCGACACGACCCACAGGGGGATCGACCAGGCAAAACCGGCGAAAACCCAAGCCAGCGCGGAAGCCACCAGCACGGCGGCGATGAAAGGCCAGCCCTCGCGGGCCAGGATGGGATGCGGGTAGTCCATGGTGCAAGTGTAGCGGCCGCGGGGCCCGCGCCCGGCCGCCGGGTGCACGGCTGTTAAGCTTTGCGCTGCTCTTGCCACCCCCGAAGGACCCTCGCATGCCGCTGCTTTCGCGCATCTTCCGGCCGGCAGGCCTCGCCGGCGCCCTGCTCGGCGCCTCCCTGCTTCCCCTCGGCTCCGCCGCCCTCGCCGCCGGCTCCCAGGCGCTGCGCCCGGGCCTGTGGGACTACGCGCTGCAAAGCCGGCGCGGCAACGGCCCGGAGATGAACCTGGCCCAGATGCTCAGCGCCATGCCGCCGTCGGCGCGCCCGCAGGTCGAGGCGCAACTGCGCAAGCAGGGCATGCGCCTGGATTCGCACGGCGGGCTGCAGATCTGCCTGGATGCGAAATCGGTGGCGGCCGGGCATCCCCCGCTGCACCTGGCCGGGCACTGCAACGTGGCCTGGAAGCACCCCGATGCCACGGACTGGAGTTTCCACTACTCCTGCACCGCCCCTTCGGCCGAAGGCCAGGGCATGCTGCACATCGCCTCGCCCACCGCCTACGACTCGGCCTACCAGGTGACGGGCGCGCAGGGCCCGGTGTCGGGCCAGGCCCAGGCCCGCTGGGTGGCCCCCTCCTGCGGCAGCCTGCCACCCATGCGCGACCCCGGCTGAGCCCGGGAGGTCCGGCGGCAGCGGCGCGGGAGCCATGAGCTCGGCGCCCCTGCCGCCCACGAATCGGTTACTTTTTTTTGCACTTAAACGAAACGGTACGGTTGCGTTGCGTTAAAACTGCGTCTACAGTGCAGCACATGGATCGGTCGAACCGGCCGGTCGCAGCCAGGAGAAGCAGCATCATGAACGTACCGCGCATTCCCCGCATCGCCCTGATCGCCGGCATCGCGCTGGGTCTGGGCACCGCCGCTCCGGCCTGGGCCGACGGCTACCACCACGATGACGACGGATTCGGCCCCGCCGCCGCGATCGTCGGCCTGGCAGCGGCAGCCATCGCCGCCCCGTACATCTTCGGCGGCGGCCAGGTGGTCGCGCCGGCTCCCGTCTACGCGGCGCCTCCGGTGGCCTACGCACCGCCTCCGGTGGTGTACGCGCCCCCGCCCCCTCCGCCCGCCTATGTCTACGCGCCGGCGCCGACCTACGTCTACCGCCCGGCCCCGGCCTATTACGGGCGCGGCGAGGGCTGGCACCGCGGCTGGCACCGCGACGCCTGGCACCACGAAGACGATCGCTGATGTCCGCCGTCGACGCCGCGCCGGCCCCCTCGCGCGGCGGCCGCCCCTCCCGCGAGGCCGCCGCCCAGCTGGGCGAGCGCATTCTCGACGCCGCGATGGAGCTGATGCTCGACCAGGGCTATGGCGCCACCAGCATCGAGGCCGTGGCAGCCCGGGCCGGGGTTTCCAAGCGCACCTTCTATCACCGCTTCGCGGACAAGGCGGCGCTGGTGCAGGCGGTGGTAGCCCGCGTGGTCGAACGAGCGCGCCCTGCCCAGGCGGCGCGCACGGCGCGCGGCGCCCAGGAGCAGGCCGCGGCTCCCGCGGGCGTCGAAGCCTTGCGCCTCGACCTGCAGGATTTCGGCAACCGCACGCTGCAGGCCGCGCTGTCGCCGCAGGTCCTGGCCCTGTACCGCCTGATCATCGGCGAATCCCACCGATTCCCCGACCTGCTTCGAGCCGTCGCCTTGTCCGGCGGCCGCGCACAGGCGGTGCGCACCCTGGTCGACCTGATGCGCCTGCACCTGCCCGAGCTGCCCACGACCGACGCCGAATTCGCCGCGCAGCAATTCCTGCAGTTGCTGGTCTCCCTGCCCCAGTTGCGAGCCATGGGCATCGGCGACGCCATGTCCCCGTCCGACTGCGAAACCTGGGTCCGCCGCAGCGTCGACCTCCTGCTCGACGGCATCCACGGTCGATCCGCCTGACCGCGCCCCTCGCGCACGAGCGGCGGCTGCGGCGCGCGGGCGGGCGGCGACGGGGTGGTCGGCCCCTGCGGGCCCGACTGCGCTTGCGCTGCTCGGTGGGCAGGCGTGCGGCAGAACTCGCTACGCGCTATCGCGCTGCGCTCAGACAGCTGCCGCAACCATGAGCTTGGAAGCGCGCTGCGCGCGCCGCCTGCCCCCCTGCGCTGCTCGCCACCCCGAACGCCACCCGCCCGCGCGCCGCAGCCCCCACTCGCACCACCAGCATGGACCACGAGCCGAAGGCACCCCAGCGCCGGTCCAGCCCGCATGAAAGTCTCCCCTCACGCACGACGCCCCAACGCCAAGACCCCGCCCGCCTGAAAGCCCCCCTTCACCGCGCAACGCCGCAAGGCCCCAACGCCAAGACCCCACCCGCCTGAAAGCCCCCCTTCACCGCACGCCCCCCAATGCCAAGAGCACACCCGCCGCAGGGCCGCCCCAAGGCGGGGTGCGTCCCCCTCGGGGGGACGGAGCGGGGGCCGCCCCCCGCGACGGAGGGGGCCCACCCTCAATTCTTCGACTTGTCCACCAGCTTGTTGGCCTTGATCCAGGGCATCATCGCGCGCAGCTGCTCGCCCACCACCTCGATCGGGTGCTCGCGGGTGATGCGGCGACGCGAGGTCAGGGTCGGCGCCCCGGCGCGGTTCTCCAGGATGAAGCTCTTGGCGTATTCGCCGGTCTGGATGTCCTTGAGGCACTGGCGCATGGCTTCGCGCGTGGCCTCGGTGACCATGCGCGGGCCCGTCACGTACTCCCCGTACTCGGCATTGTTCGAGATCGAGTAGTTCATGTTGCCGATGCCGCCCTCATAGATCAGGTCGACGATCAGCTTGAGCTCGTGCAGGCACTCGAAATAGGCCATCTCGGGCGCGTAGCCGGCTTCCACCAGGGTGTCGAAGCCCGCCTTGATCAGCTCCACGGTGCCGCCGCACAGCACGGCCTGCTCGCCGAACAGGTCGGTCTCGGTCTCCTCGCGGAAGTTGGTCTCGATGATGCCGGCCCGACCGCCGCCGTTGGCCATGGCGTAGGACAGCGCCAGGTCGCGCGCCTTCTTGGACTTGTCCTGCGCGACCGCCACCAGGTGAGGCACGCCGCCGCCCTGGGTGTAGGTGCTGCGCACGGTGTGGCCGGGGGCCTTCGGCGCGATCATGATCACGTCGAGGTCCTCGCGCGGCACGACCTGGCCGTAGTGGATGTTGAAGCCGTGGGCGAAGGCCAGCGCGGCGCCCTTCTTGGCGTTGGGCTCCACGTGGTCGCGGTACACCTGGGCGATGTTCTCGTCGGGCAGCAGGATCATCACCACGTCGGCGCCCTTGACGGCGTCGTCGACTTCCTTGACCGTGAGCCCGGCCTTCTTCGCCTTGTCCCACGAGGCCCCGCCCTTGCGCAGCCCCACCGTCACCTTCACGCCGCTCTCGCTCAGGTTCAGCGCGTGCGCGTGGCCCTGCGAGCCGTAGCCGATGATCGTGACCTTCTTGCCCTTGATCAGGGAGAGATCACAGTCCTTGTCGTAGTACACCTTCATGCTTGCTCCTCCGGGCGAAAGTCGATCGGAACATTCCCACGAGCCTTTCGCCCGTCGTGAGTTCCCGAAAAGCAGGGACGGCCCGTGGCCTTCCAGGGAAATCGTGGGAATGGGGGGCGGGGCCGCCCTCGTTCGGTGGGTCTCAGACCCGCAGCACCCGCTCGCCGCGGCTGATGCCGCTGGCGCCGGTGCGTACGGTCTCCAGGATGGCCGTGCGCTCGACGGCCTGCAGGAAGGCGTCGAGCTTGGCCTCGTCGCCGGTGAGCTCGATGGTGTAGCTCTTGTCGGTGACGTCGATCACGCGGCCGCGGAAAATGTCGGCCATGCGCTTCATTTCCTCGCGCTCCTTGCCGACCGCGCGCAGCTTGATGATCATGAGCTCTCGCTCGATGTAGTTGGCCTCGGTGAGGTCGACCACCTTGACCACGTCGATCAGGCGGTTCAGGTGCTTGGTGATCTGCTCGATCACGTCGCTGGAGCCGCGCGTGACGATGGTCATGCGCGACAGCGAGGCGTCCTCGGTCGGGGCCACCGACAGGGATTCGATGTTGTAGCCCCGCGCGGCGAACAGGTCGACCACGCGCGACAGGGCTCCGGGCTCGTTCTCGAGCAGCACGGCGATGATGTGTTTCACGGACTCAGTCTCCTCCCCGGGCTTCGCGCGCCGCCGGTAAGCGGCGCCTGGCTCCGGGGCCAGCGCATGAACGCCGCCGCATCACGCGGCGGCCACGAAAGTCAAAGATCCTCGGAACCCAGCAGCATGTTGGTGATGCCCTTGCCGGCCTGCACCATGGGCCACACATTGGTGGTCGGGTCGACGATGAAGTCGATGAACACCGTGCGATCCTTGAGGGCCAGCGCCCGGCTCAACGCCTCGCGCACCTGCGAGGGCTTGTCCACGCGCATGCCCACGTGGCCGTAGGCCTCGGCCAGCTTGACGAAATCGGGCAGCGAATCCATGTAGGAATGCGAGTAGCGCCCCGCGTACTCGATCTCCTGCCACTGGCGAACCATGCCCAGGTAGCCGTTGTTGAGCAGCAGCACCTTCACCGCGGTGCCGTACTGCAGGCAGGTGGCCAGCTCCTGGATGTTCATCTGGATCGAGCCGTCGCCGGTGATCACCACGCATTCGGCATCGGGGCGCGCCAGCTTGATGCCCATGGCGTAGGGCAGGCCCACGCCCATGGTTCCCAGGCCTCCGGAGTTGATCCAGCGGCGCGGCTGCTCGAAGGGGTAGTACTGCGCGGCCCACATCTGGTGCTGGCCGACGTCGGAGCAGATGTAGGTCTCGCGTTCGCGGGTCAGCTCGTGCAGAGTCTGGATCACGAGCTGGGGCTTGATCACCTCGTCCGACTTGTCGTAGCTCAGGCAGTCGCGCTTGCGCCACTCGTTGATCTGCTTCCACCACGCGGCCATCGCCGGCGCGTCGGGCTTGCGCCCCTCGGCCATCTGCTGCTCGATCTGCTCGATCAGCTCCGACAGCACCTCGCCCACGTCGCCGACGATGGGCACGTCCACCTTCACGCGCTTGGAAATGCTCGAGGGATCGATGTCGATGTGCACGATCTTGCGCTCGATCTGCGCGAAATCCTTCGGGTTGCCGATCACGCGGTCGTCGAAGCGCGCGCCCACGGCCAGCACCACGTCGCTGTGCTGCATGGCCATGTTGGCCTCGTAGGTGCCGTGCATGCCCAGCATGCCCAGGAACTTGGGATCGCTGCCGGCGATGGCCCCCAGGCCCATCAGGGTGTTGGTGCAGGGCAGCTGCAGCAGCTCGGCGAGCCGGCGCAGCTTGTCGGAGGCACCGGCCAGCACCACGCCGCCGCCGCTGTACAGATAGGGGCGCCTGGCCTGCAGCAACAGTTGCACGGCCTTGCGGATCTGTCCGCCGTGGCCCTTGCGCACCGGGTTGTAGGAGCGCAGGCTGACCTCGTCGGGGTAGTGGAAGCCCGTGGTGGCGATCGACACGTCCTTGGGAATGTCCACGACCACCGGCCCCGGGCGCCCGCTGCGCGCGATGTGGAAGGCCTTCTTGATGGTCAGGGCCAGGTCGCGCACGTCCTTGACCAGGAAGTTGTGCTTGACGATGGGGCGGGTGATGCCCACGGTGTCGCATTCCTGGAAGGCGTCCAGGCCGATCGCATGGGTGGGCACCTGGCCGGTGATCACCACCATGGGGATCGAATCCATGTAGGCGGTGGCGATGCCGGTGACGGCATTGGTGGCGCCGGGACCCGAGGTGACGATGCACACGCCCACGTCGCCGGTGGCGCGGGCATAGCCGTCGGCGGCATGCACGGCGCCCTGCTCGTGGCGCACGAGCACGTGCTGGATGTCCTTCTGCTTGTACAGCGCGTCGTAGATGTAGAGTACGGCGCCGCCGGGATAGCCCCAGATGTGCTTGACGCCCTCGCGCTGCAGGCAGCGCACCAGGATCTCGGAGCCCGTGAGTTCGGCGCCGGCTCGGCTGGATGCTTGGGAGGGGGAGTTTTCGGCCGTGGGGGACGGCTGGGCCGCGCCGCGCGCGGTGGCAGTTGCTGTTTCCATGAGAAGCCTCGTTGAATTTCTCTGACGAAAAACCGTAGGCGCCTCTCCAGACAGGCTCGTGACCTGCTTTCGAGACTCGTTCCCCGGGTCCGCCGGCACCGATGGCATGCCTGCCGGTCCGCGCCCCCCTTTTCCTGCACCGGAATCGGGGTCTCGCGCGGGAAGCGCCGGCCCGTTGGTGATCAGCCGGCGTTTGCTCGGTCCGTGATCAGCACGAACCCAGGAACTGCACGCAGTGTAATGCGGCGCCGCATCATGGACAAGAAATTTCAGCCGGTGGCGCGTCGCAGCAGGCAGGCGGCGCTGGTCGCGATGCCCTCCTCGCGCCCGACGAAACCCAGGCGTTCGGAGGTCTTGGCCTTCACGTTCACCCGCGCCGGCTCGATGCCCAGCGTGGCGGCGATGCTCTCGCGCATCGCCTCGCGGTGGCCGGCCAGGCGCGGCGCCTGCGCGCGGACCGTGCAGTCGACGTTGACCGGCTCCCAGCCATGTTCGCGCACGCGGGCCATGGCATGGCGCAGCAGGGTGCGCGAATCGGCGCCCCGGAAGCGGGGATCGTCGTCGGGAAACAGGGTGCCGATGTCCCCCAGCCCCGCGGCCCCCAGCAGCGCATCGGTGATGGCATGCAGCAAGGCGTCGGCGTCGGAGTGGCCGAGCAGCCCCGCCCGGTGGGGAACCTGCACGCCGCCCAGCACCAGGCGCCGGCCCGGCACCAGGGCGTGCACGTCCTCGCCCAGGCCCACACGGTATTCCCAGTTGCCTTCCATCCGTCAGTCTCCCCCGCATGCGGCGCGGCGCGCGCGCAGCACGGCGTCGGCCAGTTCCAGGTCGCCCGTCAGCGTGACCTTGAAGTTCGAGGCTTCCCCGGGCACCAGCAGCGGCCGCAGGCCCTGCCCCTCGATGGCCGAGGCCTCGTCGGTGATTTCCCGGTCCGCGCTGGCATCCAGGGCCGCGGCCAGCATGCCGATGCGGAACATCTGCGGAGTCTGCGCCTGCCACAGGCCGCTGCGCGGCACGGTGGCCTGCACGCGCGCCGGACCGGTGCCCTCGCGCTGGCGCTTCAGGGTGTCGGCCAGCGGCAAGGCCAGCAGCCCCCCCACCTCGTCGTGCACGCAGGCGTCGATGAGGCGCCGGACGGCCTGCGTGGTGATGCAGCAGCGCGCGGCGTCGTGCACCAGCACCCAGTCTCCAGGAGAGGCCCCGTGCTCGAGCAGCCAGCCCAGCCCGGCGCGCACGCTGGCCGCCCGGCTGGGGCCGCCGCAGGGCGCCAGCACCGCGCGCGCCTCGCTGCCCAGCACCTCGCGGGCGGATTCGTCTCCGGCCTGGGTCACCACCACGATGCGCCGCAGATCCTCGCAGCCCAGCAAGGCGCGCAGCGGATGCGCCAGCATCGGCTCGCCGGCCACCGGAAGGTACTGCTTGGGCACTCCCGCGCCCAGGCGGGAACCGCTACCGGCGGCGGGGATCAATGCATACATGGAAAAAATTCTAATCTGCGACAGCGCGCCGCCCGCCGACCCGGCGCGCCGCAGCACATGGCGGCGCCAGTGCTGCGAGAATTCCGGGATGTCCTTGCCGAGTCAGCCCGAATCCCTGCTGGTGGCGCCCGCGCTGCCGACCCTGCATGCCGGACGCCGCCTGGCGCTGGCCCGCCCCCCCGGAAGCGCCGACGCCCTGCTGCTGGCCGAACTGGGCCTGTCGCGCCGCCCCGGCGGCCCCTGGCTGGTCGTGACGGGCGAGCCGGCCGACGCCCAGCGCCTGCTGGACGAGATCCGCTGGTTCGCCCCGTCCCTGCGCTGCGGCGTGCTGCCGGACTGGGAAACCCTGCCCTACGACGCCTTCTCCCCGCACCAGGACCTGGTCTCCGAGCGCCTGGCCACGCTGTGGGCGCTGCACCAGCGCGAGCTCGACATGGTGCTGGTGCCCGCCGCCACCGCGCTGCAGCGCCTGGCCCCGGCGGCCTTTCTCGCCGCCACCACCTTCCGCTTCGACAAGGGCCAGCGCCTGGACGAGGCGAGCCTGCGCGCGCAACTGGTGCTGGCCGGCTATGCGCAGGTCACGCAGGTGGTGGCGCCCGGCGAATACGCGGTGCGCGGCGGCCTGCTGGACCTGCACCCGATGGGCAGCGCCCTGCCGCTGCGCGTGGATCTGTTCGGCGACACCATCGACTCCATCCACACCTTCGACCCCGACAGCCAGCGCAGCCTGTACCCGGTGGACACCGTGCGCCTGCTGCCGGGGCGCGAGTTCCCGCTGGACGAGGCCGCCCGCCAGCGCTTTCGGGCCCAATGGCGCGAGCGCATCGACGGCGACCCCAGCCGCAGCCCGCTGTACCGCGACATCGCCGGCGGCGTCGCCGGGCCGGGCATCGAGTACTACCTGCCGCTGTTCTTCGAATCCACCGCCACCCTGCTCGATTACTGCGGGCCCCAGGCCGGCGTGGTCCTGCTGGGCGACGTGGCCGGCGCGATGCGTCGGTTCTGGAGCGACACCTCGGAGCGCTGGCGCCTGCTGCGCGCCGACCCTGAACGCCCCGCGCTGGCGCCGGCCGAGCTGTACCTGCGCGAGGAGGACTTCTTCGTCGGCATCCAGCCGCTGGTGCA
This sequence comes from Pseudomonadota bacterium, assembly GCA_021808525.1. Lineage (GTDB taxonomy): Bacteria > Pseudomonadota > Gammaproteobacteria > Burkholderiales > Burkholderiaceae_C > Thiomonas_A. The sequence goes on along the minus strand of JAKBBK010000030.1, from coordinate 6,791 downwards.
ACTGGCGCTGCGCACGGCCGGGGAGGCCGCGGCGGCCGGGGCGGATCCGGCGCGGGGTGCGGAGCCGACCACGCAGCCGTCCGGGGCGCCCGAGGCGGTGGCGCATCCTTCCCAGCCCGGGGCCTCGGCCTTCGGCAGCGCGCTGCCCGAGCTGGCCGTCGAGCGGCGTGCCGAGCAGCCGCTGCGTCGCCTGCAGGAATGGCTGGCGGCCGGCGCGCGCGCGCAGCCGCCGCTGCGCGTGCTGCTGTGCGCCGATTCGCCCGGGCGTCGCGAATCCCTGCTCGAGATGTTGCGCGAGGCGCGCCTGGAGCCGCAGGGCGTGGAGGACTGGGCCCAGGCACTGCGCGGGGATGCCGGCTTCGCGCTCACGGTGGCGCCGCTGGCCGCGGGGTTCCAGCTGCCCTCGCGGCAGCTCGCCGTGCTCACCGAGACCGAGCTGCTGGCCCTGGGCGCGGCGCAACGCCGCCAGCGCAAGCAGGAGCGCGCCAGCGACGTCGAGAACCTGATCCGCGACCTGTCCGAACTCAAGCCGGGCGACCCGGTGGTGCACCAGCAGCACGGCATCGGGCGCTACCAGGGCCTGGTGTCCATGGACCTGGGCGACGGACCCACCGAATTGCTGCACATCCTCTACGCCAAGGAAGCCTCGCTGTACGTGCCGGTGGCGCAGCTGCACCTGATCGCGCGCTATAGCGGCGTGGATCCCGAACACGCGCCCCTGCACACGCTGGGCTCGGGCCAGTGGGACAAGGCACGGCGCAAGGCCGCCGAGCAGATCCGCGACACGGCGGCCGAACTGCTCAACCTGTACGCGCGGCGCGCCAGCCGGCCCGGCCACGCCTTCGGCTTTCCGGCGCAGGACTACGAGGCCTTCGCGGCGGGCTTCGGCTTCGACGAGACCGCCGACCAGGCCGCGGCCATCCACGCCGTGGTGCAGGACATGGTGTCGGGTAAGCCGATGGACCGCCTGGTCTGCGGAGACGTGGGCTTCGGCAAGACCGAGGTGGCGCTGCGCGCGGCCTTCGTCGCCGTCATGGGCGGTCGCCAGGTGGCGGTGCTGGCGCCCACCACCTTGCTGGCCGAGCAGCATGTGGAGACCTTTCGCAACCGTTTCGCCGACTGGCCCGTTCGCATCGCCGAGCTGTCGCGTTTCCGCAGCGCGAAGGAGGTCCGCGCGGCGCTGCAGGGGCTGGCCGAGGGCACGGTGGACATCGCCATCGGCACCCACAAGCTGCTGTCGGCCGACGTGCGCTTCGAGCGCCTGGGCCTGGTCATCGTCGACGAGGAGCACCGCTTCGGGGTGCGCCACAAGGAGGCGCTGAAGGCCCTGCGCGCGGAAGTGGACATGCTGACCCTTACCGCCACCCCCATCCCCCGCACCATGGGCATGGCCATGGAAGGCCTGCGCGACCTGTCGGTGATCGCCACCGCGCCGCAAAAGCGCCTGGCCATCAAGACCTTCGTGCGCAACGAGAGCAAGGCGGTGATCCGCGAGGCCGTGCTGCGCGAGATCAAGCGCGGCGGCCAGGTCTATTTCCTGCACAACGAGGTCGACACCATCGAGCGGCGCAAGGAGATGCTGCAGGAACTCATTCCCGAGGCGCGCATCGAGATCGCCCACGGGCAGATGCACGAACGCGAGCTCGAACGGGTGATGCGCGACTTCCACGCGCAGCGCTTCAACCTGCTGCTGTGCTCGACCATCATCGAGACCGGCATCGACGTGCCCACCGCGAACACCATCGTGATGAGCCGCGCCGACAAGTTCGGGCTGGCCCAGCTGCACCAGTTGCGCGGTCGGGTCGGGCGCTCGCATCACCAGGCCTACGCCTACCTGCTGGTGCCCGAGGTGCAGTCGCTGAGCAAGACGGCGCAGCAGCGCCTGGAGGCGATCACCCAGATGGAGGAACTCGGCGCCGGCTTCTACCTGGCCATGCACGACCTGGAGATCCGCGGAGCCGGCGAGGCGCTGGGCGAGGCGCAGTCGGGCAATGTGCAGGAAGTCGGCTATCAGATGTACCTGGACATGCTGGGCGCCGCCGTGAAGGCCCTCAAGGCCGGGCAGGAGCCCGACCTGATGCAGCCGCTGGCGGCGACCACCGAGATCAACCTGCACGAGCCGGCGCTGCTGCCGCAGGACTACTGCCCCGACGTCAACGCCCGCCTGAACCTGTACAAGCGCATGGCCAGCGCCGCGAGCGAGCAGGCGCTGCAGGAAGTCGCCGAGGAAATCGTCGATCGCTTCGGGCGCATGCCCAAGGCCGCGCTGAACCTGATCGAGACCCACCGCCTGCGCCTGCTGGCGCAGGCCTGGGGCGTGGTGCGCGTGGACGCGGCCGAAGGGCACACCCTGCTGCAGTTCCGCCCCGACCCGCCGGTGGACGCCGCGCGCATCATCTGGCTGGTGCAGAACCACCGGCACGTGCGCCTGGCCGGCAACGACCGCCTGCGCATCGAGCGCGAGGCCGCCGATGCCGCCGCGCGCGCCCGCCTGGTGCGCGACACCCTGCGCCTGCTGGGAGAGCCGCGTGCGGCCGCCACGGCCTCGCCTGCCGCCTCCGCCCATTGACGACCCCTGACGCCCCTTCCTCCCCCATGTCCGCGAAGCCCTCCACGCAGCTCTCCCAGATGCCCCATCTCGTCCTGCAGTTCCCCGCACCCTACCGGCTCGAACCGGCGCTGCTCGAACACATCGCCGCGCAGCTGGGCGCGCGCGCGCCGCGGGCCGGCGCCGAATCGGCGGCCGCCGGGGCCAGCGCCGTGCGCCTGCGCGACGTGGGGGCGGAGGCCTCGGCGGTGCGCGCGCTCATGACGCCCCTGGCCGAGCAGCATGGTTTCGACTGGGCACTGGTGCCCGACGGGCTGCGCCTGCGCGACTTCCGCCTGCTCGCGCTGGACATGGACTCCACGCTGGTGAACATGGAGACCATCGACGAGCTGGGCAGCGCCACCGGCATGAAGGCGCGCATCGCCGAGATCACCGAGGCGGCCATGCGCGGCGAGATCACCGACTATGCGGAGAGCCTGCGCCGACGCCTGGCGCTGCTGGCCGGCACGCCCGAGAGCGTGCTGGAACAGGTGTGGCAACGCATGCAGCTCAACCCCGGAGCCGAGCAGCTGATCGCCGCCGCGCACGCGGCCGGGCTGCACGTGCTGCTGGCCACCGGCGGCTTCACCTGGTTCGCCGAACGCCTGCAGCGTCGCCTCGGGCTGGACAGCATCCGTGCCAACCAGCTGGACATCGCCGACGGACGCCTGACCGGCCGCACGCGCGGCCCCATCGTCGACGGAGCCGCCAAGCGCCAGGCGCTGCTGGACGCCTGCGCCGAGCTGGGCTGCGAGCCGCGCCAGGCCATCGCCGTGGGCGACGGGGCCAACGACCTGCCCATGCTGGGCGCGGCCGGGCTGGGCGTGGCCTATCGCGGCAAGCCTGCGGTGCAGCAGGCCGCCGACGCGGCGCTGAACCATTGCGGACTCGACGGGGTGCTGCGTCTGTTCGAGGAGGCCTGAGCCGACGCGGCGCTTCGTGCCCGCCGCCGCCTCAGGCGCGCGGGCCCTGGCCGGGGCCGCCGGTGACGCGCTGGTCGAACTCCGCCAGCGCGGCGGCCAGGCTGTCGGCGTTCTCGGCCACATGCCGCGCCTGCTCGCGCTCCAGGTGATCGATGCGGTCCATCAACTGGGCCTGCGCGGTCTCGATCTGCGAGGCCAGGCGATTCGTGGCGGCTTCCAGCGTCGCCTGCAGCTGGGTCAGGCGCGAGTTCTCGGCCTTGTCCGCCAGCTCGCGCAGCGACTGCTGGGCCTTGACCTGGCGCCGCAGTTCCATCAGCGAGCGCGTGTGCACCCACAGCGCCAGCCCGCCCAGGCCCAGCACCAGCACGGCGCACAGGCCCAGCATCAACAGCCCCAGCGGGGCCTGCACGGTGCTCAGTCCCAGCGTGAGATGGGTGGGCGCGGTGAAGGCGCCCCAGTTGGCGACCGCGAAGGCGGCCAGCAGGATCAGCAGCACCACGGCTGCCAGGCTTCGCATTCCCATCAGGCAACTCCGGTTCGGGGGCCCAGCGCCACGCGCAGCGCCTGTTCGAGATCCGCGATCAGGTCGTCGGGGTGCTCGAGCCCGATGTTCAGGCGCACCAGGTAGCGTGCCTCGGACTGTGCCGGCGCCACGCTCGAGCCGACGGGCGGCGACACGGGCGCGCGCGAATGGCGCAGATCGTAGGGTACCGCAAGGCTGAGCGGGCCGCCCCAGGAATAACCGATGCCGAACAGGCGCAGCGCGTCGACGAAGGCATCCACGCGCGCCGGCTCGATCTCGGGCTGCAGGACGATGCTGAACAGACCGGCGGCTCCGCGGAAGTCGCGCAGCCAGTATCCATGCCCGGGGCTGCCCGGCAACGCCGGGTGCAGCACCTGCAGCACTTCGGGGCGGCGCTGGAGCCACTCGGCGATGCGCCGCGCCGACGCGTCGTGCGCGGCGTAGCGCAGCGGCATGGAGGCCAGCCCGCGCAGCATCAGCGCGACGTCGTCGCCGCCCACCCCCAGGCCCAGTCGCATATGCGCATCCAGCAGCGCATCGTGCAGCGCGTCGTCGCGCACCAGCACGGCGCCCATCAGCACGTCGGCACCACCCGACTGGTACTTGGTCAGCGCCTGCATGGACACATCGATGCCCAGGTCGAAAGGCTGCAAGGCCAGGCCCGCCGACCAGGTGTTGTCGATGGCCGTGAGCACCCCGGCATCGCGGGCGATGGCCACCAGGGCGCGCAGGTCGGGCATTTCCATGCTCACCGATCCGGGCGCCTCCAGCCAGAGCAGGCGCGTGTCCGGGCCGATGCGCTCGCGCAGGGAGCCAGGGTCGAGGGGGTCGTAGATGCGCGTGCCGATGCCCCAGGCCGCCAGCATGTTCTGCGCCAGATCCCGCCCGGGCGCGTAGGCGTTGCAGGGAATCAGCACTTCCTCACCCTGGCGCAGCAGCGCCAGGTCGACCAGCGCGATGGCCGAAAGCCCCGAGGGGCACAGCAGGGCATGGCGCGCGCCCTCGATGTCGGCCAGGCGGCGCTCGAGCGCGAAACTCGCCGGGGTGCCGTGCAGGCCGTAGGTGTAGCCCGACTTGTCGCGCCAGCGCTGCTCGCGCATGTGGCGCACGTTGTCGAACAGCACCGTGGAGGCGCGGTACGAGGGCAGCTGCGGGCTGGCGAAACCCGGCGGTGCCCGATAGGGGTGATGCTGGAGCAGCGTGGACGGGTCCGGGCGCCCCGCCGGCTCGCGGGAGATTGCGTCTTGAGCTGTCACGGAAGTCTGGTCTAATCCGGAACCATGTTCATCATTGGACATGGGTGAAGGTTCTCCTGCGCGAATTCCCGTACGAATTTCCGTACGAATTCCTGCACGAATGCTGGATGCGGGCCATCGGCACCATGCCGCGCCCCCAGTCTCCAGCATAAGAGCAGCGCAGGCCGGACGTACACGCCCTTGCCCCCGCCTTGGATCCCGACCCTGCTTCCCCGATCGCGCCGGCCCTCCCCGGCGCCTGCCGAGACCTCTGCTCGAGAAAACGCAGGGCCGCCCCAAGTTTTCTCGACCCCCTCGGGGGGCGGGCCGGGCGCGGCCCGGCCCTGGGGGCAATCTCGAGAAAACGCAGGGCCGCCCCAAGTTTTCTCGACCCCCTCGGGGGGCGGGCCGGGCGCGGCCCGGCCCGCCCCCCGCACGGCGCCCCGGCGCCCGTCCAGGAGGATCGCACGGTATGAGTCAAGCCCTGGTTCTGCTGTTCCTGATCCTGCTCAACGGCCTGTTCGCGATGGCCGAGATCGCGCTGGTCACCGCGCGGCGCGCGCGCCTGACCGCGCTGGCCGAGTCCGGAAGCGTGCCCGCGCGTGCCGCGCTTCAGCTCACCGAGCAGCCCACGCGCCTGCTCTCCACGGTGCAGATCGGCATCACCTCCATCGGCGTGCTCAACGGCATCATCGGCGAGGCGGCGTTTTCCTCGGGCATCGGCCAGTGGCTGCAGCGCCTGGGCATGTCGGCCAGCGCTTCGTCGGTGGCGGCCACGGCGCTGGTGGTGGTGGTCATCACCTACCTGTCCATCGTGGTGGGCGAGCTGGTGCCCAAGCGCCTGGGCCAGCTGGCGCCCGAGCGCATCGCGCTGATCACCGCGCAGCCCATGCTGCTGCTGGCGCGCTCGGTGGCCGTGTTCGTCAAGCTGCTGTCGGTGTCCACCGACCTGCTGCTGCGCCTGCTGCGCGTGCGCACGGACCAACCCAAGCACGTCACCGAGGAGGAGATCAACGTCGTGCTGGAGGAAGGCTCCGACGCCGGGGTGATCGAGGTGCAGGAACACGAGATGGTGCGCAACGTGTTCCGGCTGGACGACCGCCAGATCGCCTCGCTGATGACCCCCCGCAATGAAATCGAGTTCCTCGACGTCGAGGATCCGCTGGGCGACAACCTGAGCAAGATCGCCCAGAGCTCGCATTCGCGCTTCCCGCTGGTGCGCGGCGACCTCGACGACGTGCTGGGCCTGGTCTCGGCCAAGGAGCTGCTGGGCCGATTCATACGCCGCGAGGGCATCGACGACCTGGTCAAGGCCTCCAGCCCGGCCATCTACGTGCCCGAGAGCCTGACCGGCCTGGAGCTGCTGCAGACCTTCAAGCAAAGCCCCGACCACACCGCGGTGGTGCTGGGCGAATACGGCCAGACCCTGGGCATCGTCACCGTGCAGGACATCCTGGAGGCCATCGCCGGGGAGTTCAAGAGCCATCCCTCCGAGGAGCCCTGGGCCATCCAGCGCGAGGACG
>JAKBBK010000098.1 GCA_021808525.1 Pseudomonadota bacterium | reverse complement strand
CCCATGTCCCAGCCCTCCGTCCTCGACCGAGCCTTCGCGCCGCTGCAAGATGCGCTGGACCTGCGTGCCTCGCGCCAGCAGTTGCTGGCCGCGAACATCGTGAACGCGGACACGCCGGGCTACAAGGCCGTGGACATGGACTTCGCCAAGGCCCTGCAAAGCGCGGTGTCGGGCGAGGCCCCCGGGCTGGGCCTGAAGACCGACCAGGCCGGACAGATGCAGGCGCCGGGTGCCGGCCAGCCGGGCGCCGGCTTCGTCGCCTACCAGCAGGGCAACACCGAACGCCTGGACGGCAACACCGTGGACATGAACCGGGAACAGTCGGCCTTCGCGAAAAACTCCATCCAGTACGAGTCGGACCTGACTTTCCTGACCCAGCGCATCAAGATTCTCAACTCGGCCATCACCGGCTGAGCCACGACGAAGGAACGAGCCCATGTCCCTGTTCACCGCCCTGGACGTCGCCAGCACCGGCCTGAACGCGCAGAGCTACCGGCTCAACGTGGTCGCCAGCAACCTGGCCAACGCCGACTCGGCCACCAGCTCCAACGGCCAGCCCTACCGCGCCCGCGAGGTGGTGTTCGCGGCGCAACCCCTGAGCGCCCCGGGCGCCGGCGCGGGCGTGGACGGGGTGCAGGTGGCCGGCGTGGTGCAAAAACCCGGGCCGATGCGCATGGTGTACCAGCCCGGCAATCCGCTGGCCGACAAGCAGGGCTACGTCGCCTACCCGAACGTCAACCCGGTGGACGAGATGGTCAACATGATCTCCGCCTCGCGCTCGTACCAGGCCGACGTGAACGTCGCCGACACCGCCAAGAACCTTTTGCTCAAGACCCTCACGCTGGGCCAGTGATCCCCCGAGGAATTCCCCCATGTCCACCTCCCCGATCGGCAGCAACCCCTTTCTTTCCTCGCTGGCGTCGACCGGCAGCTCGAGCAGTTCGGGCGCCAGCGGTGCCTCGGCGCTGGGCAGCGCGAGCACCTTCTACAACCTGCTGGTCACCCAGTTGACCAACCAGGACCCGCTCAACCCCATGAGCAATACCGATCTGTCGGCGCAACTGGCCCAGTTCAGCACCGCCAGCGGAGTGCAGGCCATGCAGCAGTCGCTGGCCGCCCTGACCTCGCAACTGGCCCAGAACCAGAGCCTGCAGGCCGCCTCGCTGGTCGGGCGCAACGTGGTGTTCGACAACAACTCGCTCAGCCTGGGCGCCAGCGGGGGCAGCGCCGGCGGCTTCACGCTGGCCAGCGGCGCGCGGGACGTGCAGGTGCAGATCAGCAACGCGGCCGGCCAGGTGGTCAACACCCTGGACCTGGGCTCGATGGCCGCGGGCGTGCAGTCCTTCAACTGGAACGGCACCGACGCCGCGGGCGCCGCGGCCGCGCCGGGCAACTACAGCTTCGCCGTGCAGGCCGTCGATGGCAACGGCGCCAGCGTGGGCGCGGCCCCCTTCGGCAGCGGCCAGGTGGTGTCGGTGATGCTCAACGCGGGCTCCTCGCCGACCCTGCAGATCCAGGGCCAGAGCGGCTCGATTCCCTTGTCCGGCGTCGTCGGGGTCATGTGAGACCCCCGCCCGCGCTCCCCCACCTCCCCGTCCATCACGCCGCGCCATGAGCACGTTCCAGACCGCGATCTCCGGCCTGCAGGCCGCCTCCACCGACCTGCAGGTGCTGGGCAACAACATTTCCAACGCCAACACCGCCGGCTTCAAGCAGTCGAACGCCGAATTCTCCGACGCCTACGCCGCGGCCATCGCCGGCAATGCGCCGACCAACGGGCAGATCGGCATCGGCACCTCGGTGTCGACCGTGGCGCAGCAGTTCTCCCAGGGCAACATCCAGAGCACCAGCAACCCGCTGGACGTGGCCATCAACGGCAACGGCTTTTTCCAGTTCGACTACAACGGCTCCACGGTCTACGGCCGCAACGGGCAGTTCCAGCTGGACTCCAACGGCTACGTCATCGACTCCCACGGCGGCAAGCTGATCGGCATCCCCGCGGTCAACGGCGTGCTCACCGGGGGCTCCGGTCCGTTGCAGATCACCGAGGGCATGCTGGCCCCGCAGGCCACCTCGGGCCTGGTGTTCTCCATGAACCTGAACTCGGCGGCGACCCCGGTGGCCAGCGGCACGACCTTCTCCACCAGCGATCCCGCGAGCTACACCTACTCCACCAGCACCACGGTGTACGACAGCCTGGGTTCGCCCCACCTGATGACCACCTACTACCAGCTGGTGTCGGGCGCCGGCACCAACTGGAACGTCTACTACTCGGTCAACGGCACCACCGGCGCCAGCGGCATGACCTCGGGCGCGCTGGGCACCCTGCCCTTCACGTCCACCGGCACCGTCAGCGGCACGGTGGCGCTGTCCACCGGCGCGCTGACCTGGGCCGACGGCGCGAACAACAGCACCCTCAGCGTGGGTTTCTCGGGCTCGACCAATTACGCCACCGCCTCGGCGGTCAACAGCATCGGCAACAACGGCTACGCGGCCGGCGGACTGACCAACCTGGCGGTCAACCCCGACGGCACGGTCTACGGACAGTACAGCAACGGCCAGTCCTCCATCCTCGGCCAGGTCACGCTGACCAATTTCTCGGCCCCGCAGTTCCTGCAGCGGGCCGGAAACAACTATTTCATCGAGACCTACCAGTCGGGGCCGCCGCTGACGGGCTCGCCGAGCTCCGGCTCGCTGGGCACGCTGCAGTCCAGCGCCATCGAGGGCTCCAACGTCGACCTGTCGACCCAGCTGGTCGACCTGATCGTGGCCCAGCAGTCCTACCAGGCCAACGCGCAGACCATCAAGACCCAGAACCAGGTGCTGCAGACCCTGCTGGCGCTCTGAGCCGCGATGCGCACCGAAGCCTGAACGAGGAAGCACACCATGGATTCCCTGTGGATCGCCGCCACCGGCGCGCGCGCCGTGCTGCAGCGCCAGGACGTGGTCACCAACAACCTGGCCAACGCCAGCACCACGGGCTACCGCGCCGCCACGCCGCAGTTCCGCGCGCTCCCGGTGTACGGCGAGCCCTTGCCCAGCAATGCCTACGTGGCCACGCAGAGCGAGAGCACGGATTTCCAGCAGGGCTCGATGACCCACACCGGTCGCAACCTGGACGTGGCCGTGCAGGGCCCCGGCTGGATCGCCGTGCAGTCGGCCGACGGCAGCCCCGCCTACACGCGCAACGGCGACCTGCGCATCTCCTCCAGCGGCGTGCTCACGACCAGTGACGGGCACCCCGTGCTGGGGCAGTCCGGCTCGCCGATCTCGGTGCCCCAGCTCACCTCGATCCAGATCGGAGTGGACGGCACCATTTCCGGGGTACCCGCGGGCTCCTCGCCCAGCACTCCGGTGGTACTGGGCACGATCCAGCTGGTCAACCCGCCGAGCTCGCAGTTGCAGCGCGGGGCCGACGGGCTGTTTCGCGATACCCAGGGCCCCGCCCAGCCCGATCCGACGGTGCAACTGGCCAGCGGCGTGCTCGAGGGCAGCAATGTCAATCCGGTGCGCGCCATGGTGCAGATGCTCGAGAACACCCGCGCCTTCGAGATGCAGACCAAGCTGATGCAGAACATCGACCAGAACCACCAGGCGGCGCAGCAATTGCTGAACGTCAGCTGAGCCCCCGCTCCAGACCATCATGATCCGATCCCTGTACGTCGCCGCCACCGGTCTGCAAGCCCAGCAGACCAACATGGACGTGATTTCGAACAACCTGGCCAACGTCAACACGACCGGGTTCAAGAGCGCGCGCACCGTGTTCCAGGACCTGCTGTACCAGAACCTGACCCAGCCGGGCGCGCAGTCCTCGCAGACCACCATGTACCCCTCGGGCCTGCAACTGGGCACGGGGGTGACGCCGGTGGCCACCGAGCGCCTGTTCACCGAGGGCAACCTGACGCAGACGGGCAACTCGCTGGACGTGGCCATCAACGGCGCCGGTTTTTTCCAGATCCTCCAGCCCAACGGGACCATCGCCTACACCCGCGACGGCACCTTCCAGCTCAACAACCAGGGCCAGCTCACCACCGCCAGCGGCTACCTGGTGCAGCCGACCATCACCATCCCGTCCAGCGCGCAGACCATCACCATCGGCGAGGACGGCACGGTCTCCGTGACCCTGCCCGGCCAGGCCGCGGCGCAACAGGTGGGCACCCTGCAGCTGGCCAACTTCATCAACCCGGCCGGCCTGCAGAGCATCGGCGGCAACCTGTACCTGCAGACCGGCTCCTCGGGCAGCCCGAATACCGGCCAGCCCACGCTCAACGGCCTGGGCGCGGTGCAGCAGAACTATCTCGAGTCCTCCAACGTGAACGTGGTCTCGGCGCTGGTGGACATGATCTCCACCCAGCGCGCCTACGAGATCAACAGCAAGGCCGTGCAGACCTCCGACCAGATGCTCCAGTACGTGGAGCAGAACATCTGATGAACCCGCTCGCCACCATCCTGCGCCGTGCCGCGGCGCCCGTGCTGGCGGGGGCCGCGCTGCTGCTGGCCGGCTGCGCGGCCTCGCCCACGGACAAGATGGCCTTGCAGAAACTCGAGCCCCTGAGCATTCCCGCCCAGCCGCAGCCGATGAACGCGCATCCGGCCAACGGGGCCATCTGGCAGGACGGCACCAACGTGGCGCTGTTCGAGGACTCGCGCGCGCATCGCGTGGGCGACCTGATCACCATCCTGATCGCCGAGAACGCCAACGCCAGCAAGTCGACCAACACCACCATCGCCAAGTCGGATACGGTCAGCGCCGGGCTGTCCAGCCTGTTCGGCGTGCAGCCCACGCTGGGCCCCTACAGCCCCAGCCTCGGAGCCACCTCCGCGCAGAAGTTCGGCGGCAACGGCGCCACCACGCAGAGCAACACCTTCACCACCACGCTGCAGGCCACCGTCGTGCAGGTCATGAGCAACGGCAACCTGGAGCTGTCCGGGCAGAAGGAGGTCATGCTCAACGGCGGCCATGAGTTCATTCGCGTCGTGGGCGTGGTGCGCGCCGCCGACGTGACGCCCCAGAACACGGTGTCGAGCACGCAGATCGCCGACGCCCGGGTCGAATACAGCGGCAACGGCAGTGTGTACGACGCGGCGAAGGTGCCCTGGCTGACCAAGTTCTTCCTCTCCCTCTGGCCTTTCTGAGCCCTTCCGAGCCTCCCGCCCATGTTCCGACTCCCGCGTCTTCCCGCCCTGCTCCTGGCCGCGCTGCTCGCCGGCCTGGGCGCCTGGGCCGCGCCGGCACGCGCGATGGCCATCCGCGACCTGGTCAGCATCGAGGGCGTGCGCAGCAACCAGCTGGTGGGCTACGGCCTGGTGGTGGGCCTGTCGGGCACCGGCGACCAGGCCACGCAGGTGCCCTACACCACGCAGTCGCTGCTGAACATGTTCCAGCGCCTGGGCATCAACCTGCCGGCCAGCGTGGCGCAGAACCTGCAGCCCAAGGACCTGGCCGCCGTGATGGTCACCGCCGACCTGCCGGCCTTCGCGCTGCCGGGCCAGAAGATCAACATCACGGTGTCGGCCGTGGGCAATGCCTCCAGCCTGGCCGGCGGCACCCTGCTGATGACCCCGCTCAAGGGGGCGGACGGCCAGACCTACGCCGTGGCCCAGGGCAGCGTGGTGGTCAGCGGCTACGGAGCCTCCTCGGGCGGCACCAGCACCCAGGTCAATTTCCTCACCGCGGGCACCGTGGCCAATGGCGCCACCGTCGAGCGCAGCGTGCCCGACGCCTTCAACCAGGGCCCCACGCTGACGCTGGCCCTGGACACCCCGAGTTTCGGCACGGCCTCGCGCATCGCCGATCGCATCAACCAATCCTTCGGCGCCAACACCGCCGTGGCGCTCAACGCCGGCACCATCCAGGTGCAGGCCCCCGGATCCCCCGGCGCGCGCACCGCCTTTCTCGGGCGCATGCAGGCCCTGGACGTGAATCCCTCCGAGCCTCCGGCCAAGGTGGTCATCGACGCGCGCAGCGGCACCGTGGTGCTCGGCCAGAACGTGACCCTGGGGGCCTGTGCCGTGGCCCACGGCAACCTGTCGGTGAGCATCAACACCAAATACGAGGTCAGCCAGCCCAACCCCCTGGGCGCGGGCCAGACCACGGTGGTGCCGCAGACCTCCGTGAAGGCCAAGGCCGGCAAGGCCGACCTGCTCATGTTCCGCCCCGGCGTGACCCTGGACGCGGTGGTGCGCGCGCTCAACGCCGTGGGGGCCTCGCCCCAGGACCTGATCGCCATCGTGCAGGCGATGAAACAGGCGGGCGCGCTGCACGCCCAGCTCGACGTGATCTGAGGCCCCTCGCATGAGCTCTCCGCTTCTGGGATCCGCCACCGCGCAGGCCGCCGACAGCCTGTCCTTCCAGGGACTCAACCAGCTGCAGGCGCTGGCGCAGGCCCATCCCCAGGACCCCGCGACCATCCGCGCGGTGAGCCGGCAGTTCGAGGCCCTGCTGGTGCAGCAGTTGCTGAAAAGCGCCAACACCGTGAAGCTGGGCCCGGACCTGCTGGGCGACAGCGGCGGCCCGATGTTCGAATCCCTGTTCAGCCAGCAGGTGGCGGACGTGGTCAGCCAGGGCTCGGGCATCGGCCTGGGCAGTTTCCTCGCGCGCGAGCTGGCCACCCGTTACGGCGCCGGCGCGCAACCCGGCGACGGCGTCGCCCGCACGGCTTCGTCGGCAGCCTCGGGCGCCGCCGCGGCGCCGACGCACAGCCTGGCCCCGCGCCCGGCCACGGCCGCCGAGGCGGCCGCAGCACCCGGCTTGCTGCCGGGCGCCGCCACCGCCCCCTCCTCGCGGGCTCCCGACGACGCCGCCGCGGCCGGCTCCAGCGGGCCGGACGATGAGTCGCTGCGGCGCCGCGCCCGCGCCTTCATCGCCGCCATCGCGCCCAGCGCGCGCGCGGCCGCCCAGGCCCTGGGCGTGAGTCCCGTGGGCATCCTGGCGCAGGCCGCGCTGGAGACCGGCTGGGGGCGCCATGCGCCGGGCAACAACCTGTTCGGCATCAAGGCGGGGACGGACTGGCACGGCGCGAGCCTGCGCGAATTCAGCGCCGAGGTCTCGCAGGGCGTGCGCTCGCTGGGCGAGGCCGCGTTCCGCGCCTACCGCAGCGCGGCCGCCAGCGTGCACGACTATGCCTCCCTGCTGGAGTCGCCGCGCTATGCCCCGGTGCGCGGCCATGGGAGCGATCTCGGCGCCTTCGCGCAGGGCCTGCAGAGGGCGGGCTATGCCACCGACCCCGACTACGCGCGCAAACTGCTGCAGGTCGCCGACAGTCCGACCATGCACGACGCCCTGGCGGCGCTGGGCCTGGGGGCGGGCGGCTCAAGTTTCGCGCTTCCGTGACGTTGATCTCCCTGTATTGCGTTCACCTGCACCCATCATGTCCGCGCGCGCGACCCCTCCCCTGACCCGGCCGGATGAGCCGGGAGCCGACGGCGATGAACTCGCCCTGCTCGGCGCGCTGACCTCGATGCTGCGCGACAAGCGCCGCAGCTTCATGGAGGGCGATCTGTCCCCGCAGGCCCTGCTGCCGCTGTGGCAGCCCCTGCTCGACCGTCTGGCGCCCTTCACCGCCCGGCGCGCCGAAGGCCGCGCCGGCCAGCCCGAGGCGCGACTGCGCGCGCAGGCCGAGGCCTTGCGGCAGGAATACGACGGCCTGCAGCACACGCTGCTGCTGTGGAGCGAGGCGCTGCGCGCGGCTCGCGACAAATCGGCACGCCGGGGCACCGAGCCCGTCTACGGGCAAGCGCAGGCCGGCCACGCGCGCGGCAGTCTGGGAAGGGGTTGAGCGATGTCGGGAGTCAGCGGTCTGGTCAGCAACGCCCTCACCGGGCTGGAGGCGGCGCTCAACGCCCTGCAGGTGACGGGCAACAACATTTCCAACGTCAACACGCCGGG
>JAKBBK010000029.1 GCA_021808525.1 Pseudomonadota bacterium | reverse complement strand
TGCGCGAGCGCCTGTCCAGCGCCGAGGCCTGCCGCGATCTGGTGCGGCGCGCGCTGACCCGCTTTCGCCTGCCCTACATCACCGTCACCCCGACCTTCTCGATCTGCCCCAGCCACGGCTACCTGCCGGGCCACCACGAATTCTGCCCGCGATGCGATGCCGAGATCCTGGCCCGCAAGCAGCGCGAGGCGGCCTGAGTTCATCGCCCGCCCGTACACCAGACCCACACCGGAGAACGCCACCATGCACGACACCGCCCAGACCGAAGCCGCCCGGACCCCCGCCATCACGCTGCGCGACGAGGAACGCCAGCGCTGCGAGGTGTGGACCCGCGTGATGGGCTACCACCGCCCGGTGGCCTCGTTCAACATCGGCAAGCGCGGCGAGTTCCAGGAGCGCATCTGCTTCGAGGAAGGCCCTTGCCGCCCCTGATGCCCGCCACGGCCCCGGCGCCTGCCGGGCCGCGCATCGGCGGCCTGACACCCTTCACGAGCATCGATTACCCCGGCAAGCTCAGCGCCGTGGTCTACCTGCAGGGCTGTCCCTGGCGCTGCGCCTACTGCCACAACCAGCACCTGCAGGCGCGCGACGCGCCCGCGGGGCCGGACTGGTCCGCGCTGGGAACCTGGCTGCAAGGCCGCCGCGGCCTGCTCGACGCCGTGGTGTTCAGCGGTGGCGAGCCCACGCTCGATGGGTCCCTGCCCCAGGCCATGGACGAGGTCCGCGCCATGGGCTTCGCCGTGGGGCTGCACAGCGCCGGCATGTATCCGCGCCGGCTGCGCGCCGTGCTGTCGCGCGCGGACTGGGTGGGCCTGGACGTCAAGGCTCCGCTGGACGACGATGCGCTGCACCAGCGCATCACCGGCGTGGCCGGCAGCGCCGCATCGGTACGCCAGAGCCTGCTTGCGCTGCTCGACTCCGGCGTCCCCCACGAGCTGCGCACCACCGCGCACCCTGCCCAGCTGGACGACGCGGCCTTGCTGCGCCTGGCCGACGGCGTCGCGGCGCGGGGAGCGCGCCACTATGCGCTGCAGCTGGCGCGGCCCGTGGGCCCCCTGGGCCCCCTGGGCCCGATCGGGCCCGATTACCCGGCGCCCTCGACCCTTGCGCGCCTGCAGGGCCTGTTCGAGAGCTTCACGCTTCGCGCGGGATGACGGCGCCTGGATGGCGAGGCCTTCCAGGCGTCTGGCGCCTAGGCCGTGCGGCGCGATGCCTGGGGGGCGCTCAGAAGGCATAGCTCAGACCGGCGGAGGCGGTCCAGCGCGGAAACAACTGATAGCCCTGCAGCCGGCTGTAGGCCGGGAGTTGCACGAAGCCGTAGGCGACGACGCCGCGCGCCAGCGCCACGCTCAGCCCGGGGCTCAGATAGGCCACGGTTCCGGCCGTGTCGGCGGTGTCGGCCAGGGCTCCCTGGTCGGCGCTCTTGTGGGTCAGGTTGACCTGCAATTGCGGCACCCAGTCGGGGTTCTTCTCGTAGCGCAGCCCGACGCTGAGGTTTTCCTGGTTGCCGGGGCGGTAATCCTGCCCGGGCTGGTCCAGCCGGTGCATCACCGATGCCTGGAACTGAGCGCTGGAGAAGGCATCGAAGTTCTGGCTCACCGCCTGGTAGTAGTAGGCCCCCAGGATCAGGTCGGTGCTGCCGTTGCCGGCCTGCAGGCTGGTGTCGAGCAGGTTGCCCGGCGATGCCAGGCGTGCATTGGGACCGGTGGAGAAGGCCGCGGGGTCGCGCCCCACGGCTGCGGTGCCCGCGGCGTTCGGCCCGCCATAGGCGCCCGTGGGCAGCTTCACGCCCAGTTGCAGGCCCAGCGCGTGGGTGGGCAGCAAGCCCTGCCAGGCGGCGAGCAGCTTGAGGTCGCCGATTCCCCTGACCGTGGCGCCGCTGATGTCCGCGGAGGACAGCGGGTTGCCCGCCGTACCGTAGGTGGTGTGGCTGCGATCGACATACGGTACCAGCAGGTTGAAGCTCCAGTCGGCGTTCGGACTGTAGCCCAGGCCCAGCGTCCAGGAACGATTGACGGTCCGGCGCTCGACCTCCTGGTGGCCTCCCGCATCGTTGATGGCCGCGACCCGGGCCGGGGAGACGGCGGAGCTGCCCGAGCGCAACTGGCTCTGGTCGATGTCGTCGTATTGCAGACGGATGCGCCAGCCCGCGCTGGTGCCGTAGCCCATGGCCGCGTCCGACGACAGCGAGCATCCGCAGGTGGCGCACGCGAAGGCGCTGGCGGGGGCGAGGGCGGCGCAGCACAGCGCCAACGCACGTGCCGGGGCACGTTTTCGGAAAAGCATGGTGGAGACTCCCGTGGCACGGCCGCGTCCCGCGCGGGGAGCGTCGACGGTGCGTGTCGTGGCCCGGATCGCGCGCGGGCCCGCAAGCCTCAGGCGCGACGAGGAACCGGGTTCAGATGCGAACCGACGGGATGGGAGGAGCGCGAGGCGGGGGTCGCCAGGCCATCGGAGCCGGCGCGACGACTTCCCGACCAACGGTCGGGTCGAAGCGAGCCGTCCTCGGCCTGCCGAATGCCTGGGTCGCCGAGGCCGGGAGCGCGAACGCGATGACGTTCGCCGCGACTTGCGGGTGGCTGCTGAAACGCAGAACGATGCGCCGCGGCAGTTGCGATCCCGCCTTTGTCGAGAGCCGGCCGGTGCAGTAGGGAACGAGCAGCGCCTGCGCCCTGGGCTGTGCCCAGGCCGCGAGGGGCGAGCAGGCGTAGGCGGCCAGCAGCATCCACACGAGGATGCCGCGGCTCGACCTGCGCAGGCGCGCGAAAACGTTCATGGACTCGACCAGGGCACAAAGAGCATCATAGCGGGCGCCGCACCACATGCCGGCAAGCCCCCGATGCCACCAAGCAACTCCCCCCTGGCGACGCGTCGCGACCTGCTGCGGCATGCCGCGGCCTTCACCCTGCTCGGCGCGGCCGCGTCGAGCGCCTTCGCGGACGACGCGCTGCGCGTGGGGTCGCCGGCCCCGCCGCTGGTGCTGCATACCCTCGACGGCCGCAGCATCGCCACCCGCGATCTGCTCGGAAAGGTGGTGATCGCGACCTTCTGGGCCACCTGGTGCGGGCCCTGCCGCGAGGAGCTCCCCTTGCTCTCGGCCTTTCGGGAGCGCCATCGCGCACAGGGCCTCGAAGTCCTGGGCTTCAGCCTGGATACGCCGGACTCCCTGCCCTCGGTACGCGCGGTCGCGGCAAGGCTCGCTTTCCCGGTCGGGCTGCTCGGCAGTGCCTACGCGGGAGCCTATGGACGCATCTGGCGCATCCCGGTGAGTTTCACCATCGACCGCCAGGGCAGGCTGGCGGTCGACGGCTGGAACGACGCCCACCCGGCCTGGACATCCCGGAGACTGCAGCGCGTGGTGGTGCCGTTGCTGTCCGACTGAGGATGCGGGCTTCGGCGTGCAGCCTCCGCACGGCTCCCTCCCGGCCCCGGCCTATCCGCAACTGCCGATGTACCCGCAGTTGTCGCAGCGCTCGCAGCCGTCGACCTTGCGCAGGTAGGGGCCGCCGCATTCGGGGCAGATGCGCCCGCCCGACAGCAGTTGAGGCAGGGCCTCGGCCTTGTCCAGATCGATGTGCAGGGCCTGGGGCTGCGACTGGCGCTGCGCGAGCTGGCGCAGCGCCTGCTCGCGCCCGTCCTCGCGCAGGAAGCCGCGGCGCTTGAGCATTTCCTGCAGCGCGAAGGCGATCGCGGCCACCTCGGACTGGTGGAACCGGGGCGCGCGGCTGCCGTCGGACTTGATCACCTCGCCGCAGCGCACCGGCCCCTTGTCCCACACCACCTCGCGCATGTTGAGCAGGGACTTGGCGATGGATCCGCCCGAGCGCGCCACCAGCGACAGCAGGCGCATGTTGGAGGCGATCCACTGCTGCCCTTCGTCGCGCTGGCCCGCCGGCATGAAGAACTCGATGGGGCGCTCGATGCGGATGGGCTGGCCGTCGAGCAGGCCCTCGACCTCGGCGAAGGAGATCGACAGGTACACCGTCTTGCCGCCCTCGGCGGTCATGTAGCTGACCTTGCTGGTCACCGCCTGGAGGTCGCCACCGGGACGGCCCTCGATGCGCCGGGTCAGCGGGTCGACGTCGGGCAGCGCCGGCGCCTCCGGGGCCGCCCCGGCTGCAGGCGCCGCCTGCAGCACCGCGCCCAGCACGGTGTTGGGGCGGTAGGTGGCCAGGCCCTTCAAGCCGGCCTGCCAGGCCTCCAGGTACAGGTCCTGGAAATCCTCGAAGGGGTAGTCCTCGGCGACGTTGACGGTCTTGGAAATCCCGGTGTCGACGTAGGGCTGCACGGCGGCCAGCATCTGCATGTGCTCGCGCGCGGGCATTTCCAGCGCGGTGACGAAGGCCGGCGGCAGCCGGGCCGTGTCGCCCCCGCGCTGGCGCCAAAGACGCCAGGCGTGGTCGGCCACCTCGTACTCGCGCGTGGTGTCGTCGGGCATGCGCTTCCTGCGCGTGTACACCCAGGAGAAGGCAGGCTCGATGCCATTGCTGGCATTGTCGGCGAAGGCCAGGCTGATGGTGCCGGTGGGAGCCACCGCGAGCAGGTGGGAGTTGCGCAGGCCATGCGCGCGGATGCGTTCGCGCAGCTCCTGCGGCAGGCGGCTGGCGAATCCGCCGGCCAGGTACTTGTCGGCGTCGAAGCGGGGGAAGGCGCCCTTTTCCCGGGCGAGTTCCACCGAGGCCTCGTAGGCGGCGTCGCGCAGGTTGCGCGCCATCTCGGCGGCGAAGGCGCGCGCCTGCGCGCTGTCGTAGCGCAGGCCGAGCTCGATGCAGGCGTCGCCCAGGCCCAGGAAGCCCAGGCCCACGCGGCGCTTGTCGCGCGCCTCGGCGGCCTGCTGGGGCAGCGGCCAGAAAGTGATGTCGAGCACGTCGTCGAGCATGCGCACGGCGGTGCGCGCCACCTCGCGCATGCCGGCCATGTCGAAACGGGCACCGGGCTCGAAGGGGTCGACGACGAAGCGGGTCAGGTCCAGCGAGCCCAGGCAGCAGCAGCCGTAATCGGGCAGGAATTCCTCGGCGCAGGGGTTGGTGGCCTCGAAGGTCTCGCAGTCATGCAGGTTGTTGTCGCGGTTGGCCGCGTCGAGGAACAGGATGCCCGGCTCGGCGTGGTCGTAGGTGCACTGCATGATCTGTTCCCACAGCCCGCGCGCGCGCACCCGGCGGTACACCCACAGCCCGTCGTCGCGCTGATGCGCGCCGTGGGCGATCTGCTCGTCCCCGGGACGCGCGCGGTGCACCAGATCCACCTCGGCATCGTCGCGCACGGCCTGCATGAAGGCGTCGCCCACGCCCACCGAGAGGTTGAAGTTGCGAAAGGCTCCGCCATCCTTGGCGTGGATGAAGGCCTCGATGTCGGGGTGGTCGATGCGCAGCACCCCCATCTGCGCGCCGCGTCGGGCCCCGGCCGACTCCACCGTCTGGCAGGAAGCGTCGAACACCCGCATGAAGGAGAGCGGGCCGCTGGCGCGGCTGTGGGTGGCCCCGACCAGGGCCCCGGCGGGGCGGATGCGGCTGAAGTCGTAGCCCACGCCCCCGCCGCGGCGCATGGTCTCGGCCGCCTCGGCCAGGGCGCGGTAGATGCCGGGCTTGCCGTCCACGGCCTCCGACACCGAGTCGCCCACGGGCTGCACGAAACAGTTGATCAGCGTGGCCTGGATGCCGCTGCCGGCGGCCGACATGATGCGTCCGGCCGGCACGAAGCCGCGCTGCATGGCGTCCAGGAAACGCGCCCGGGCGGCGGCGGGGTCGGGCTCCACCGCGGCCAGCGCGCGCGCAACGCGCTGCTGGATATCCTCGGGGCTGCGCTCGCCGTCCTTGGCGTATTTCTCCGCCAGGACGTCGAGGCTGATGTCTTGTGCCTGCATGGGGGCTCCTGGGTTGCGGGAACGGCCATTCCCTGGGAGGGCCGGGCAGGCACCCCCATGCCCCTTTATAGCTCGGCTTGAGGGTCCTCGGGGTTGACCGGAGGCAAATCCAGCAGGCTGCGCGCCTGTTCCACGGGCAGCGCCTCCACCGCCTTGAGCTGGCGACCCATGGCCCGGGTGCGGGTCTCGGCCGCTCCCAGGGTGTTGCCGGCTTCGTCCAGCTTCTTGCGCACCCGGGCCAGGGCCTCGCCGAACTTGCCGAATTCGGTCTTCACCGCCCCCAGCACCTTCCATACCTCGGTGGAACGCTGCTGCAGCGCCAGGGTGCGAAAACCCATCTGCAGGCTGTTGAGCAGGGCCAGCAGGGTGGTCGGCCCGGCCAGCATCACCCGCTGCTCGCGCTGCAGCGCCTCCACCAGCCCGGGGCGGCGCAGGGCCTCGGCGTACAGGCCTTCGGTGGGCAGGAACAGGATCGCGAAGTCCGTGGTGTGCGGCGCCGCCACGTACTTGGAGCGGATGGAGCGGGCCTCCTCGCGCAGGCGCAGCTCCAGCGCCCTGGCCGCCGCCTCGGCGGCCAGCTTGTCGGCGGCCTCCTGCGCCTGCAGCAGGCGCTCGTAGTCCTCGCGCGGGAACTTGGCGTCGATGGGCAGCCACAGCGGGCCCTCGCCGTCACCGGGCAGGCGGACGGCGTACTCCACGCGCGCGCCGCTGCCGGGCACGGTCTCCACGTTCGCGCCGTACTGCTCGGGGGTGAAGACCTGGTCGAGCAGCCCGCCAAGCTGGATCTCGCCGAACATGCCGCGGGACTTGACGTTGGAGAACACGCGCTGCAGGTCGCCCACGCCCTGGGCCAGCTTGCGCATCTCGCCCAGGCCGCTGTGCACCTGCTCCAGGCGCTCGGCCACCTGGCGGAAGCTCTCGCCCAGGCGCTGCTCCAGCGTGGCGTGCAGCTTCTCGTCCACGGTCTGGCGCATCTGCTCGAGCTTGTTCTCGTTGTCCGAGCGCAGTTCGCGCAGACGCTGCTCGACGCTGGCGCGCAACTCGGCCTGGCGCTGCTCCGAGCTCGCGCGCAGCGCCTCGAAGCGTTCGCCCAGTTGCTGCTGCAAGGCCTGCAGGGCCTGGGTGTTGCCCTGGTTCAGCACCGCCACCTGCTGCACCAGGGTGTCGGCGAGGCCCTTTTGCAGCTGCTGCAGCTGCTGCACCACGGCGCCGAGCCGCTCGTTGGCGCTTCGGGCCGCCTCGGCCTGCTGGGTCAGCAGGGTCTGCTGGAAACGGGCGAACAGTTCGCCCTGCTCGCTGCGCAGGCTCCGCCCGCTGTCCTGCACCGCGGCGCGCAATTCGCGCTCCAGCCGGTCCAGGGCCGGCACCAGGGCCTGTTCCTGCTCGTGCCGCGACTCGGCCAGGCGCCGCGACCGCGCCAGCTGTCCCAGCAACAGGGCGCCGCCGCCCAGCAGCAGCAAGGCCAGCACGGCCAGCAGCAAGGCAGGCAGCAGCGACACGCCGTCGCCCCCCAAGGTTCAGGCCCCCGCGCAAGGCACGGGGGTGAGCGGCGCGCCGCCGCCGAGCACGGCCAGCAGGTTGTCCACCGCCAGGCGCACCATGGCGCGCCGCGTGGGCAGCGAGGCGCTGGCGATATGCGGGGTGATGAGCAGGCGCGGAGCGTCCAGCAGCACGGGGTTGGGCGTGGGCTCGCCCTCGAACACGTCGAGCCCGGCGGCGCCCAGATGCCCGGAATGCAGCGCCGCGGCCAGGGCCGGCTCGTCCACCAGGCCGCCACGGCCGATGTTCACCAGCGTGGAACCCGGGCGCATGCGCGCGAGCTCGGCCGCGCCGATCAGGTGCCGCGACTCGGGGCTGTAGGGCAGCGCCAGCAGTACGTGATCGCTCTGGCGCAGCAGTTCGTCCAGCGTGCGGTACTCGGCGCCGCTCTCGCGCTCCAGCGCCGGGTCCAGGCGGCGGCGGTTGTGGTAGAGGATGCGCGCGCCGAAGCCCAGTGCCGCGCGGCGCGCCACCGCGCGCCCGATGCGTCCCATGCCGACGATGCCCAGGGTGCTGCCGTGCACGTCGGCGCCGGCGAACAGATCGGCGCTCCAGCGCTTCCAGCGGCCCTCGCGCAGGTAACGCTCGGCCACGCCCATCTGGCGCACGGCGCCCAGCAACAGGGCCATGCCGAAATCGGCGGTGGTTTCATCCAGCACGTCGGGCGCGTGGGTGACCACCACGCCGCGCGCGGCGCAGGCCGGCACGTCGACATGGTCATAGCCCACGGTCATGGTGGCCACCACGCGCAGCCCCGGGCAGGCATCCAGCAGCGCGGCGTCGATGCGCTCGCTGCCGGTGATCAGCGCGCCCTGCTTGTCCTGCATCCAGGCGCGCAGCTCCTCGGGGCTGGCGCTGCGGTCACTGTCGTTGTACTGCAGCTCGCAGGCCTCGCGCAGCGGTTGCAGCACGTCCTCGAAAAGCCTGCGTGCCACCAGCACGCGGGGACGTCGGCTCGGGTCGGTCGTCATGGTCAGGGGGTGGGAGCGGGAATCTGGAACACCTCGCGCAGGTAGGCGAGGTAGGCCGGGTCGTCGCACATGTTCTTGCCCGGGTCGTCGCTGATCTTGGCCACCGGCTGGCCGTTGCAGCGCACCATCTTGATCACCATCTGCGGGGCCTCGTGGCCCACGTCGTGCATCAGGTTGGTGCCGATGCCGAAGGCCAGGCCCACGCGCTCGTGGAAGCGCCGGTACAGGGCCTCCACCTTGTCGATGGTCAGCGCGTCGCTGTACACCAGGGTCTTGCCGCGCGGGTCGACGCGGTGGCGCGCGTAATGGGCGATCATCTGCTCGGTCCACGCGAAGGGGTCGCCGGAGTCATGGCGCGCACCGTCGAACAGCTTGCAGAAATACAGGTCGAAATCGCGCAGGAAGGCCTGCAGGCCGTACACGTCGGCCAGCGCGATTCCCAGGTCGCCGCGGTACTCGCGCGCCCAGGTCTCGAAGCCGAACACCTGGGTGTCGCGCAGGCGCGGGCCCAGCGCCTGGCAGGCCTGCAGGTACTCGTGGGCCATGGTGCCCAGGGGCACCAGGTCCATTTCACGGGCCAGCGCCACGTTGCTGGTGCCGGCGAGCTGCTCGCCCAGGCCCGCCTGCAGGCGCTGCAGCACGCGGCGCTGCCAGTCCCGCGAATAGCGCCGGCGGGTTCCGTAGTCGGCGATGCGGCAGCCCTCCAGGCCCGGCTGGCGCAACTGCGCGATCTTGGCGTCCAGGCGCGCCATCGCCGCGCGCTGGTCGGCGCGCGCGTGCACATGGGTGGCCCAGACCTCGCCGACGATGGCCAGCACCGGCACCTCGAACAGGATGGTGTGCAGCCAGGAGCCCTGGATGGCGATGTCGATCTCGCCGCGCGCGCGGGCCCGCGGGTCCTCCGCGGGACGGGCGTGGATGCGCGAGCGGTTGAGCCGGAACAGTTCCAGGAAATCGACGAAGTCGCTTTTGATGAACCGCAGGCCCCGCAGGTAGTCCAGCTCCTGCGGGGTGAAACGCAGGGTGCACAGCGCGTCGAGCTCGGCGTCGATGCGCGGCAGCAGCGGCGCCAGCTCCACCCCCGGCGTGCGGCAACGAAAGCGGTACTCGACTTGCGCCGCCGGGAAATGATGCAGCACCACCTGCATCATGGTGAACTTGTACAGATCGGTGTCGAGCAGCGACTCGATGATCATCGGTCGACAAAGGTGGTGAACTCGGCCACGTCGGCCCGCTCGGTATGCAGGGTGTTCTCCACGGCCTGCGGATCGGCCCAGCCCAGGGACATGCCGCACACCAGCTGCTGCGTGGGCCGCAGGCCCAGTTCCTCCTCGATGATGCGGTGGAACTGGGTGAAGGCCGCCTGCGGGCAGGTGTCCAGCCCGCGCGCGCGCGCCGCGACCATGATGCTCTGCAGGAACATGCCGTAATCCAGCCAGCTGCCCTGCTCCATCACGCGGTCGATGCTGAACAGCAGGCCCACGGGGGCGTCGAAAAACAGGAAATTGCGCCGGTGCTGGGCATGCATGCCCGGCTTGTCGCTCCTGGCGATGCCCAGCAGGCCGTACAGGTCCCAGCCCACCTTGCGCCGCCGCTCCAGGTAGGGGCTTTGCCACTGGCGCGGGTAGTAGGCGTATTCCTCGGTGTGGGACGCGGCCTGCGCGGGGTCGTCGTAGGCCTCGGCGATGCGCCGGCTCATGCGCCGCAGCGCCTCGCCGGTGAGCACGTGCACCTGCCAGGGCTGGGTGTTGCTGCCCGAGGGCGCGCGCGCGGCCACGCGCAGGATCTGCTCGAGGACCTCGCGCGGCACCGGGCGCGACAGGAAGCGGCGGATCGAACGGCGCGAGCGGATGGCGGCGTCCACTGCCTGGACGCTGGGATCGGTACTTGCGGGCATGATGGACCCGAAGTGTAGGGCGAGGACCCGCGCGGCGCCCGCGCCGGGACGCGGGCGCGCACCATGGCGGGGCCCGGCCAGGCGCGGGCGCCGCCCCGCGGTGCGCGCTGCCGCGGCATGGTGCGCGCGGGCGCATCCCGGGCCCGGCGTGTCTGGCATGCGCCTTGCTGAGGCCCGGGTGTCAACCCTGGGCCTTCGATGCGACACCTGGACTCCACCCTTCTACCCAGCGGCCCGGCCGGCGCGCAGCCGCAGGTGGGCACCGAGGTCATCCGGCGCCTGGCCGCGCAACGCGACCTGGAACGGTTTTTCGAGCTGGCGGCGGCCGAGGCGGCGCGCGTGCTGCGGGCCGACGGCGCGGCGATGATCGAGACCGACGGTCCCGCGCACTTGCGCTATCGCTTTTTCCAGGGGCTGCCGGAGGACTATCGTCGCCTGGCCGCCGGCTACCGCTTCGAGATGGCCGATGGCACCGCGGGCCTGGCGCTGCGCTGCGGCGAGCCGGTGTTCACCGCCGACTATCCGGCCAGCGACCATGCCATGCCGGATTTCGTTCGGTGCGGTCTCCGCGCCAACCTGATCGTGCCGGTGGGGCCGCCCGAGGACCGTCGGGGGGTCATCGCGCTGGCCTGGTTCGGGCGCTCACCCGCGCGCGAGCCCGACGCCGAGCAACTGGCGGTGGTGGCCATGGTGGCCGACCTGATGTACTGGGCGCTGCACCGACAGCACCTGGAGCAAAGCCTGCAGCAGCAGGCCCGGCACGATGCGCTGACCGGGCTGCCGAACCGGCGCTACCTGCTGGGCCAGCTCGAGACCATGCTGCGCCAGCAGGCTCCCGGAGCCCCGCTGGCGGTGGCCTGGCTGGACCTGGACGGATTCAAGCCGGTGAACGACCGGCACGGCCACGAACAGGGCGACGCGGTGCTGGGCATGTTCGCCGAACGCCTGCGCGGCGCGGTGCGCGAGAACGATTTCGTGGCCCGCCTGGGGGGCGACGAGTTCGCCGTGGTGTTCGCCGAGGTGCACGGCGAGCTCGAGCTGCACGCCCTGCTGGATCGCCTGGACGAGCGCCTGAACCGACCCTACCGGCTGCGCGAGGGTGTCAGCGTGGAATGTCCGGCGAGCATCGGGGCCGCCTGGGCGGGAGCCGGCGCGCTGGACGCGGAAGCGCTGCTGCGCGACGCCGACCGCGCCATGTACCTGGCCAAGGGACGCCACCGACCCGGCCAGGCGGCCTGGCGCGTGTTCTCGCTGCCGCCGCCCGCGCTGGCCACCGACGGCGGCGCGCAATTGCCGGGCGAGCTGGAACTGCACTATCAGCCGGTGTTCGATCTCGACCGCCGCTGCGTGTTGCGTCTGGAGAGCCTGGCCCGCCTGCGCCGCGACGGCCAGTTGCTGGCTCCGGCGGAATTCCTGAGCCAGCTGGACCGGCGCCAGCACCGACAGCTGCTGCAGGGTGTGCTCGACGCCAGCCTGCACCAGCTGTCGCAATGGGAGCTGCAGGGCCTGGGGGGGCTGAGCGTGTCGGTCAACGTCGAGCCGCACTCGCTGGGCGAGGCGGACCTCGCGCAGCGAGTGGCCGAACGGCTGCAGCACCACCGCCTGCACCCCAGCCGCCTCACGCTGGAGATCCTCGAGCGCGGCGAACTGCTCAGCCGGGAGGCGGCGCTGCGCCAGCTCACGCTGCTGCGCGCCATGGGCGTGCGCCTGGCGGTCGACGACCTGGGGGCGGGACATTCCAGCCTGCTGCGCCTGCGCAGCCTGCCGATGGACGAGATCAAGCTGGACCAGGCCTTCGTGCGCGACATCGCGCGCAACCTGCAGGACATCGCCTTCGTGCGCAGCGTGCGCGAGCTGGCGCATGGCTTGCACGTGGAATTGGTGGCCGAGGGTGCCGAGAACGCCGAGATCCTCGAAATCCTGCGCGCCCTGGGCATCCGCCAGGTGCAGGGCTGGGGCATCGCGCGCGCGGTGCCGGCGCGAGAGTTGCCGCAGCTGGTGGCACGCCTGAGCTCATGGCGCCCGCCGCGCGTGGACAGCCCGCTGGCACTGGCCTACACCCGGCACCTGAACCTGGATTCCCATATCCTGGGCCTGCTGCACAACGCGCCGGCGCAGTTGCGCGCCTTCCACCCCGGAGAACCCGCGCCCGCCGAACTCGACCTGGCCCTGCGGGAAGTGCCCGCCGCGCGCGAGCTGTACCGGCAGCAGCGCGTGCTGCTGGCCGACATGGCCCGCCACCACGAACTCGACCTGCGCCGGCCCATGCGCCGCTACCGCCAGCTGGGCGAGCGGGTGCGCGAACTGCTGGCGCTGGCCGCGCGCATGGGGCCGCGCGGCCCCGAGGTTTCTTGATGCGGCACAACATGTCCCTGGGCCCGGGAGTACGCGCCGCGACCCTGGCGCGGCGCCATCCCGGCCATCTGCCGGGATCCTGTGTGTTTCGCAACCCATTGTCCTGAAAGACTTTTTTCCAGCCTAAAGAAATTTGTTGCGTCGCACCAAAAAACTTCTTGACATGCGCCGATCCGGGTCTAGAATTCGTCTTGTGCGCTGCACAAAACATCCGGATTCGCAAGGCAAGCATGTCACGAAACGGACTTCTTGAAGGCGCACGATCGAGAGCAAGGCTGGGCTCGTCTCCGGCCTCCTTTGAATCCACAACGACTGCACACCACAGCACCCCACAGGAGCCGATGATGATGACCCCCGAACAAGTGATCGCCGCGCAAAAAGCCCAACTGGAAACCCTGTTTGCCCTGTCGGGCAAGGCCGTGGACGGTTTCGAGCGCATGGTCGAACTGAACCTGCAGACCCTGAAGACCGCGCTGCACGAGAGCTCGGAAGCCACGCTGGCCGCGCTGTCGGTCAAGGACCTGCAGGAATTCACCGCGCTGCAGCCCAACCTGACCCAGCCGCTGACCGAGAAGGCCCTGGCCTACGCGCAGCATGTGTATGAAATCGCCTCCGGCACCCAGGCCGAGATCGCCAAGGCGGTGGAAGCCAACGCCAGCGAGATGAACAAGAAGGTCCAGGCCCTGGTCGAGACCGCCACCAAGAACGCGCCGGCCGGCACCGAGACCGCCGTGGCCATGTTCAAGACCGCGATGAGCGCCGCGAACAACGCCTACGACTCGCTGCACAAGGCCAGCAAGCAGGCCGCCGAAGTGGTGGAAGCCAACATCAGCACCGTGACCAGCACCGCCATGAAGGCGGCGCAGAGCAACGGCGGCAGCCGCGCCAAGCGCGCCGCCTGAGCTCAGGTCCCGCAAGCAGGCCGCGCAGACGGCCGTACCCTTTGTCTCCTCGGTACTTTCTCAAGTACCTTCAGCAGGCCGATCGGCAACGATCGGCCTCTTTTTTTGGGGTTCGGGAACCCGGCTCGCGCGGGTCACCGATCGCTCGGAACGACGGCCCTCAAGGCCTCCCGAGCAACTCCAGCAGCGCCTGTGCCAGCTCCTGCGGGCGCTCCTGCATCAGCGCGTGGCCGGCGTCCAGCCGGCTCACGCCCGCCTGGGGCAGCGCCTGGCGCAGCTCCTCGGTGGCACGCACCGGGGTCATGCGGTCGGAATCGCCCAGCACCAGTTGCACCGGCATGCGCAGGCGCCGTGCCATCTCCAGGCCGTGCGCGTAGGCGTTGCAGGCGCCCAGATCGGTGGCCAGCAGATCGCCGGCAGGCCAGCGCGCCTGCACCGACTGCATCAGCCGCAGGCTGGCCTCCACCAGCGCCGCATCGGGCGGCTGCGCGCGCGAGCCCTTGTGGGACCACAGGGCCATGTCCTGCATGGCGGCGGCCGGATCGCTGCGCGCGCGCTCCAGCAGCACCGGGGATACGGGCATGGGCACGGCGGTGCCGACCAGCGCGAGGTGGCTGACGCGCTGCGGCGCCATCGCCGCCAGGTGCAGGCATGCCAGCGAACCCATGCTGTGGCCGGCCAGGGCGCAGCGGTCGATGCCCAGCGCGTCCAGCAGTTCCAGCAGCCAGGCCGCCAGTTCCGGCACACCGGCGCAGGGCGGCCCGGCGCTGGCCGAGTGCCCCGGCAGGTCGGGCATGTACACGGCATGGCCGGCGCGGGCCAGCGCGCCCGCCACGGGCAGCCAGGCGCGGTGGTCCTGGCAGGCGCCGTGCAGCAACAGGATGGCCCCCTTGTCGGCCCCGGGCGCCGCGGGCAGGCAGTGCACATGGACTTCGCGCGAATCGACCAGACATTGCATGGGAAAACCTCCAGGTGGCCGGCAGACGGGGCGGACTTGACGCAACCGCGTGGAATCCCGCCGCTGGCTGGACTATATTGGCTCCATGCGGTTGACACCGAACGGAGACGACGATGCAAGTCAGTGATATTTTGCGCATCAAGGGCACCGCGCTGTTCACGGTGTCGCCGAGCACCCCGCTGCACGAGGCGGCGCGCACCATGGCCCTGCATGACGTGGGCTCCCTGGTGGTCATGGACGACGGGCGCCTGGCCGGCATGCTCACCTTCCGCGAGGTCCTGGGCGCCATGTCCGCCGAGAACGGCGCGCGGTCCGACGTGGGCGCGTTGATGCAGCGCGAACCCGTGCACTGCGCCCCGTCCACCAGCCTGGACGAGCTTCGCCGCCTGCTGCTGGACAGCGGCACGCGCTACATCCCGGTCATGGACGGCACCACGCTGCTGGGGGTCATTTCCTTCCGCGACGTGGCGCGAGCGGTGGTGCAGGAACAGGACTTCGAGAACCGCATGCTCAAGGCCTACATCCGCGACTGGCCGCCGGAGGCCGCGCAGGCCTCGGGCACGCCCTCCTGAAAGCCCTCCGCGCTCCCGGGGTGGCTGCGCCGGGGACGGGCGCCGGCAACCGCTAGGATGGGGCCTGTCGAGCGGCCGCGCCCCAGGGCGCGGCGCCCGGTCCTTTCCGCCGTCGTCCGCGAGCATGCC
Source organism: Pseudomonadota bacterium (assembly GCA_021808525.1). Taxonomy (GTDB): domain Bacteria; phylum Pseudomonadota; class Gammaproteobacteria; order Burkholderiales; family Burkholderiaceae_C; genus Thiomonas_A. The sequence continues at coordinate 20,826 of JAKBBK010000029.1, read as the reverse complement.
CGCCCACGCCCCGCCCCCGCGTCCCAGCCACCTGCTGTACCTGCACGGATTCCGCTCCTCGCCGGCCTCGGCGAAGGCGCGCCTGACCCTGCAACGCCTGCAGGAACTGCAGCGCGGGGAGGCCTCGCCGGTGCGTTGGCTGTGCCCGCAGCTTCCTCCTTCTCCACGCGAGGCCATGGAATGCTGCCTGGCGCTGGTGCGCGAGGCGGCGCCGTCCCGGCTGGTGCTGGTCGGCTCCTCCCTCGGGGGTTTCTACGCGACCTGGCTGGCCGAGACCCTGGAGTGCAGGGCCGCGCTGCTCAACCCGGCGGTGGACCCGGCGCGCGACCTGCGGGCGCAGATCGGCGAACTGGGAAGCTGGCACGACCCCTCGCTGCGCTTTCGGTTCACCGCCGAGCATGTACGCGAACTGCATGCCTACGAGCTCGGCGACCTGCGGGCCGCGGTTCCCCACCCCGAGCGCTACCTGGCGGTGATCGCGCGCGACGATGAAGTGCTCGACTGGCGCGAGATGAGCCAGCGCTACCGCGGGGCCGAGATGCGCCTGGTCGACCATGGAGGGCACGCCCTGGACGACTACGCACAAACCCATTGCGACGCGGTGCTGGCCTTTCTGGGCGTGCGCGCGAATTGATTTTTTTTCCGGATGTCCACGTGACCTACGTTTTGTTCGAAGAAGCCGGCAAGCTGGCGACCGCCCGTGTGATGAGCCAGGCCGACGCCTCGATGCAGATCGAGCTGGGCAGCGGCAAGCGCCAGAAGATCAAGCTGCAGCAGGCGCTGCTTCGTTTCGATTCCCCCGAACCGCAGGCGCTGATGGACTGGGCGCAGGCGCAGCAGGAGGGCATCGAGCTGGAGCTGTTGTGGGAGTTCGCGCCGGAGGACGAGTTCGGCTTCGAGCACCTGGCCTCCGAGTACTACGGCAGTGGCGCCGACGCGCGCCAGCAGGCCGCCGTGCTGCTGCGCCTGCACGGGGCGCCGCATTACTTCTCGCGCCGCGGCAAGGGTCGCTTTCGCAAGGCGGCGCCCGACGTGCTGCAGGCGGCGCTGGCCGGCATCGCGCGGCGCCAGGAGCTGGAGCGGCGCATCGACGCGCACGCGCTGGAGCTGGAACAGGGACGCTGTCCCCCGGGCATTGCCGAGCGCATCTACGCGCTGCTGTTCAAGCCCGACAAGAACGGCCCGGAATACAAGGCGCTGGCCCTGGCGATGCGGCGCAGCGGCAAGGGAGCCTTGCAGCTGCTGCGCGAGTCCGGGGCCATCGCCTCGCCGTGGCGTTTCCACATGCAGCGCTTCCTGCTCGAGTATTTCCCGCGCGGCACCGGCTTCGCGGAGCAGGCCCTGCCGCGCGTGGCCTCCGACGACCTGCCGCTGGCCGAGGTTCGCGCCTTCAGCATCGACGACTCGGCCACCACGGAGATCGACGACGCGCTGTCGCTGCGCGCCCTGCCCGACGGCGGCACGGTGGTGGGCATCCATATCGCGGCGCCGGCGCTGGCGCTGGAGCGCGACAGCGCCTGGGACCTGGCGGCGCGCCAGCGCATGTCCACCGTGTACATGCCGGGCGACAAGATCACCATGCTGCCCGAGGCCCTGGTGCAGGCCTTCACCCTGGCCGAGGGCAGCCAGGCGCCCGCCCTCAGCCTGTACGTGGATTTCGACCCGCAATGGCGCATGCGCGGCCACGAAACCCGGGTGGAGCGGGTGCCCATCGTGGCCAACCTGCGCCACGACCTGCTCGACGCCGCGGTCACCGAGGAGGCGCTGAGCGGCGATCCCGCCGCCCAGTCCTATCCCTGCGCCGCCGAACTGGCGCAGCTGTGGCGCCTGGCGCAGGTGCTCAAGGCGGGGCGCGAACAGGTGCGCGGACGCCCGGAACGCAACGCCGGCGTGGACTACACCTTCCGCGTGGAGGGGCTGGAACAGGGCGAGGAGCATGCCCGCGTGGACATCGTGCCGCGCCGCCGCGGAGCGCCGCTGGACCTGATCGTGGCCGAGATGATGATCCTGGCCAATGCCACCTGGGGCGGCTGGCTGGCCGAGCTGGGCCTGCCGGCCATCTACCGCAGCCAGAGCGGCATGGGCGCGAACCTGCGCACGCGCATGGGCACCCGCGCCGCGCCGCACCAGGGCCTGGGCGTGGCCCAGTATGCCTGGTGCACCTCGCCGCTGCGGCGCTACGCCGACCTGGTCAACCAGAGCCAGCTGATCGCCGCCGCGCGCCACGGCCGCACGGCCGCGCTGGCCGCGCCCTACCGCCCGAAGGACGCGCAGCTGTTCGCGGTGGTGGGAGCCTTCGAGGAAACCTACAAGGCCTACGCGGACTTCCAGCGTGGCATGGAGCGCTACTGGACCCTGCGCTACCTGCGCCAGCAGGGCATCGAGCAGGCCGACGGCAGCGTGCTGCGCGAGGGCCTGGTGCGGGTGGACGGCATGCCCTTGGTGCTGGCGGCGCTGGGCGCGCAGGATCTGCCGCGTGGCAGCCGCGTGCGCCTGCGCTTCGGCGAGCCCGACCTGCTCACGCTGGAACAACCCTGCCACGTGCTGCAACTGCTGCAGGACAACGCCGCGCAGCCCGAGGCGGCCGAAGCCGCCGAGCCCGAGGAGGAGGAAAGCCTGGCCGGCGGACTGCAACTGGCCGTGGATGCCGCCGACGCCGCCGAGGCCACCGGGTCGGCCGAGCCAGGCACGCAGGCCGGCGCCGCCACGGCGCCTGCCGGCGCGGCCGAGTCGGCCGACCTGGAGGATCCCGAGGCGCAACCCGCGCAGCACGCCGCGCCGCATCTGCACCCCGGCACGCCGGCGCCGGCCGGCAACTGAGCTCCGCCCCACGCCCCTGCCATGCCCGCCCCCTCCCGTCCGCGACTGCGCCTGAGCCCCCTGCAATGGGCACTGGGCATCTCGCTGGCCGCGCACCTGGTGCTGCTGGGCCTGCGCCTGGGCGTGCCGCGGGCGATGCAGCGCGCCTTCGAGAACCCGCCCCTCACGGTGGTGCTGGTCAACAGCGCCAGCCCCACCGCCCCGGACAAGCCGCAGGCGCTGGCGCAGGCCGATCTGGACGGCGGCGGCACGGCGCGTGCCGGGCTGGCCGCCACCCCGCTTCCGGCCGCCCCACGCCTGCAGGCAGGCAACGCAGCGCACGAGGCGCAGACCATGCTGCAACGCCTGGAGCAGCGCGAACGCCAGATCCTGAGCGTGGCGCACAGCCAGATCGTGACCCTGCAGCAGGCACTGCAGGATCACCCGGCCTCGCAGCAGCAGCGCAGCAGCCTGGAAGACCAGCACCGCGAGCTGCTGGACCTGATCGGCGCCATCCAGAGGCGCATCGAGCGCAACAACGCCAGTCCGCGCAGACGATTCGTGGGCCCGAGCACGCGCAGCGTGCCCTACGCCCTGTACTACGACCACATGCGCGAGAAGATCGAGCGCCTGGGCACCGCCGATTTTCCGCAGCGCGACGGCCACAAGCTCTACGGGCGCCTGATCATGGAGATCACCGTGGACGCCTCCGGACACGTGCTGCGCGCCCAGGTGGTGCGCGGCTCGGGCGATGCGCTGCTGGACCGCATGGCGCGTGCCATCGTGCAGGCCGCGCAGCCCTTCGGGGGTTTCGACGCGACCATGCGCCGCGAGGCGGACCAGATCGTGGTGATCGCCGGCTTCGACTTCACCCGCGAAGGCGCGCTGAGCACCGAGATGCGCGCCGACGCCGCGCCCGCGGCGGCCACGGGCACCAGCGCCATGGGCACCACCGCTCCACGCCCCGCCGTCGCGCCCGCCCCGGCACCCCACCCTGTCGCCAAGCGCTCCTGATGTCCGCTCCCGACCTGTACGCCGTGCTCGGCAACCCGGTGCAGCACAGCCGCTCGCCGCGCATCCATGAACTCTTCGCCGCGCAAGGCGGCCAGTCTCTGCGCTACGAGCGTCGGCTGGTCCCCCTGGGCGGCTTCGAGGCCGCGCTGGCCGACCTGCGGGCCCAGGGCGGCATGGGCTGCAACGTGACCGTCCCCTTCAAGTTCGAGGCGGCGCGCGCCGCCTCCAGCCTGTCGCCCCGAGCCGAGCTGGCCGGCGCGGCGAACACGCTGGGGTGGGATGCCCACGGCAGGCTGTGGGGCGACAACACCGACGGCGTGGGGCTGGTGCGAGATCTGGCGCGCCTGCTCGGGCGCGAGCCGCAGGCGGCACTGCACGGACTCGATGTGCTGCTGCTGGGCGCGGGGGGTGCCGCCAGCGGGGTGCTGGGCGCGCTGCTGGACGGCGGCACGAGCGTGGTGGAGGTCTGGAACCGCAGCCCGGAGCGCGCGCAGCAACTGGTGCGCCGTCACGCCGCGAAGGCCTCGGCGCAGGGTTGCGCGCTGCGCGCCAGTGCGTGCCCGGGCCGCGGGCATGCGCTGGTGATCCACGCCACCGCCGGCTCGCTGGCAGGTGAGCTGCCGCAGTTGCCTCCCGGGGTGCTGCAGGCGGGCGCGCTGGCCTACGACATGATGTACGGGGCCCGCCCCACCCCCTTCATGCTGCTGGCGCGCGAGGCCGGCGCGCATGCCCACGACGGCCTGGGCATGCTGGTGGAACAGGCGGCCGAGAGCTTCACGTTGTGGCGCGGGCTGCAGGTGCGCACCGAGCCGGTGCTGCGCCAGTTGCGCGCGGAGCTCGATGCGCAGGCACGCGCTTCCTGAACCGAGCCGAGGCCTCCGCCATGCCCGCGAACCAGACCGCGCGCCGCACCCCGCGAAACCGCCCGCCGCTGGGCCGGCTGCTGCTGCTGGCCCTGTGCTCGCTGCTGGTCCTGCAGGCGTATTTCGCGCTGCGCATCGCGCTGTGGGCGGTGCTGCCGGTGCGCGACACCGCCTTCATGCGCGCCGCGCAACTGCGCATGCTGCATGGAAGGGAGAAGGTGGAGTGGCACCACGAGTGGGTGCCCTACGAGCGCCTCAGCCCCTGGATCAAGCGCGCCGTGGTGGCTTCCGAGGACGCCACCTTCCTGCACAACCCGGGGGTGGACTGGAAGGCGCTGCGCGAGGCTTGGATCCGCGACCACTCGCGCCGCGTGGAGCGTGACCACCGCATCGTCGGCGGCTCCACGATCACCCAGCAACTGGCCAAGAACCTGTTCCTGTCGCCCGAGCGCAGCTACCTGCGCAAGGGCCAGGAGCTGGTGATCACCGGCATGCTCGAGCTGCTGCTGGACAAGCGACGCATCCTGGAGATGTACCTGAACAGCGTCGAGTGGGGCGACGGCGTGTACGGCGCGCAGGCCGCCTCGCAGCAGTATTTCCACATTCCTGCCGCGCGCCTGTCGCCGCTGCAGGCCGCGCGCCTGGCGGTGATGCTGCCGGCGCCGCACTTTTTCCAGCACCACCTGTACGGCCCCTACATCGACCGGCGCAGCTACACCATCGCCGCGAGGGCGCGCGACGCACAGGTGCCGCGCTGAGACCCGGGCCCTATCCCTTGGCGAGCACGGCGAGGGCGGCGTCGGCGGCGTTCAGCGTGGCCTCGATCACCGCGTCGTCGTGGGTGCTGGAGACAAAACCGGCCTCGAACATGCTCGGGGCCAGGTACACGCCGCGCTCGAGCATCGCGTGGAAGAAGACCTTGAAGGCCTCCAGGTCGGCGCGCGCGACCTCGGCGTAGCTCGCAGGCACCGAATCGGCGAAATACAAGCCGAACATCCCGCCCTCGCAGTCGGTGCGCAGGTTCAGGCCGCGGTGCTCGGCGGCACGCTCCAGGCCCTGCATCAGGCGCCGCGTGGCGGCTCCCAGGGCCTCGTAGAAACCGGGGCGGCGCACGATGCGCAACTGCGCCAGGCCCGCTGCCACGGCCACCGGGTTGCCCGACAGCGTGCCAGCCTGGTAGACCGCGCCCAGGGGCGACAGGCGCTGCATGACCTCGGCGCGACCGCCGAAGGCAGCCATGGGCATGCCTCCGCCGATGACCTTGCCCAGCACCACCAGGTCGGGGCGGATGCCATAGAGCTGCTGCGCGCCGCCCAGCGCCACGCGCAGGCCGGTCATGACCTCATCCCACACCAGCAGCGCGCCGTGCTCGGTGCACAGCTGGCGCAGGCGCTGGTGCCACTCGGCGTTGCCCCGCACGAAGTTCATGTTGCCGGCGATCGGCTCGACGATGACGCAGGCGATCTTCGAGCCTTGGGAGGCGAAAAGCCCCTCGATCTGCTCGATGTTGTTGTATTCCAGCACCAGCGTATGGGCCGCCACGTCCGCCGGAACACCGGCCGAACTGGGGTTGCCGAAGGTCAGCAGGCCCGAGCCGGCCTTGACCAGCAGGCTGTCGGCGTGGCCGTGGTAGCAGCCCTCGAACTTGACGATGGCGTCGCGCCCGGTGAAGCCGCGCGCCAGGCGCAGCGCGCTCATGGCCGCCTCGGTGCCGCTGGACACCAGGCGCACCATCTCGACCGCGGGCATGATCTCGCGCAGGACTTCGGCGATCTCGATCTCGTCCGCGGTGGGGGCGCCGAAGGACAGCGAGCGCGTGGCCGCGCGCTGCACGGCCTCGATCACCTCGGGATGGGCATGTCCGGCGATCATCGGCCCCCAGGAGCCGATGTAGTCGATGTAGCGCCGGCCCTCGGCGTCGAACATGTAGGGGCCCTGCGCGTGGTCGATGAAGCAGGGCACCCCGCCGACCTGGCGAAAGGCCCGCACCGGCGAGTTCACGCCGCCGGGGATGCTGCGCTGCGCGCGCTCGAACAGGGATTGGTTGGTGACGGAAGCGGACATGGATGTGGAGCGGCAGGGCGGCGCGCACGCCGCCGCGGCGTGCTGCGTCGCAACAAGTTCAGGAGGCCCGAGGCCTTGGGGTGGCTATTGCAGGCCGACCGGGGAAATCGAATCGCCCTCGCCTTCCGGGCCGGTCTGGGCCCAGAAGAAGCGGTCGGGCACCAGGTTGCCCATGCCGGGGCGATAGGCGAAATCCAGGCTCTGGTCGAGGAATTCGAGGGCCTCGTGCACCGCCTGGTCGAGCTTGGCGCCGGTGCCCAGCAGCGAGGCCACGGCGGCCGAGAGGGTGTCGCCGGCGCCGGAGAAACCGGCGTCGAACATCTCGAAGCGCTCGCGCAGCAGCTGGCGCCGCGGGCTCAGCAGCACGTTCTCGACATGGTTCTCGGGCACCAGCACTCCGCTGACCAGCAGGTACTGCACCCCCATGGACTGCGCCTGCTGCATCAGCACGTCGGGGGTCGGAGGCTGCTCGCGCTCGACCTCGGGAAACAGGAACTGACTCAGCGCCGTCACGTTGCCGCAGAGCACGCGGGTCTGCGGCAGCACCAGTTCCTGCATGGCCTTGATGTATTCCTCGACCTGGGATTCCTCCAGCGCCTGCAGGTTGCCCACGTAGGTCACCAGGGGCAGCTGGGCGTAGTCGGCCAGCAGTTCGGCCACCGCGCTGACCACCTCCACATTGCCCAGGAAACCGACTTTCCAGGCTGCCAGCTCGACGTCCTGCAGCACGGCGCGCGCCTGCTCCACCACGGCGTCGGCGTCCACCTCGACGATGTCGAACACCTCGGCGGTGTCGCACACCCAGATGGAGGTGGTCACCGGCAGCGCGTGGCAGCCCACCGCCGCGCAGACCGCCTGGTCGGCACTGAGACCCGCCGCGCCGCTGGGGTCGGCCGCGTTGAGGAACATCACTGCGGGGGGAGATTCCGGGGCTTCGCTGGATGGAGGCATGATGCGCTTCGCGAGAGGGAGCTGCGGGAGAAACGGCACGAATTCGCTGCAAAGCAGGCCGGAACGGTCAAGCCCTCGGCCGTCCGGTCGGCTCGATGCCACAGATGCGGCAGCGCCGTTTCTTAGAATGATTGAATCTTATGCCAGAGGACGATACGCTGTGACGCAACCTGACTTCAAGACCTGGATGTGCCTGATCTGCGGGTTCGTGTACCAGGAGGAGCTGGGCCATCCGGAAAGCGGCCTCGCCCCCGGAACGCGCTGGGCCGACGTACCCATGAACTGGACCTGTCCGGAATGCGGCGCCCGCAAGGACGATTTCGAAATGGTGCAGATCTGAACCGACCGCACCCTTAGCCTCACGGAGATAGCGCTTGAGCACGGCACCCGCTTCGTTCAAGGTCCTGGTGATCGACGACAGCAACACGATCCGGCGCAGCGCGGAGATCTTCCTCAAACAAGCCGGTTTCGAGGTATTGTTGTCCGAGGACGGATTCGACGCGTTGTCCAAGGTCAACGACACGATGCCGGACCTCATCTTCTGCGACGTGTTGATGCCGCGCCTGGACGGATACCAGACGGTGGCCATCATCAAGCGCAGCCCGCGGCATGCCTCGATCCCGGTGGTCATGCTGTCCTCCAAGGACGGCGTGTTCGACAAGGCGCGCGGGCGCATGGTGGGCGCCGAGGCCTACCTGACCAAGCCCTTCACCAAAGACCAGTTGCTGCAGGCGGTGAATCTGCACCGCCAGAGCGCGCATGCGCCCGGCTCGGGCGCCCCGAGCGTCAAACCGGCCCAATCATGAGCATCCGCAAGATCCTGATCGTCGACGACTCCCGCACCGAGTTGTACTTCCTGTCCGACCTCCTGAACAAGAACGGATACGTGGTGCGCACCGCCGAGAATGGCGAGCAGGCGCTGGCCGCGATCGAGCAGGAACGGCCGGACCTGGTGCTGATGGACATCGTGATGCCGGGGCTCAACGGCTTCCAGCTCACGCGCCAGATCACCCGCAACCCGGCCTACCGGGAACTGCCCATCATCGTGTGCACCAGCAAGAGCCAGGAAACCGACAAGCTGTGGGCGATGCGCCAGGGAGCCCGCGACTACGTCACCAAGCCGGTCGATCCGCACGACCTGCTGAGCAAGATCATGGCCTTGAACTGACCCCATCCGGCCCATGGCAAAGAGCTCGCTGATCGAATTCCAGGGCCGTCTGGCGGCACGCCTGCAGGGCGCGCAGCAGACCCGCAGCGAATCGCGCTGGCTGGCCGTGGTCGCCGGCTCGCACCACCTGCTGCTGCCGCTGGGCCAGTCGGGCGAGATCTCCAGCTGGGAGCCTCCGACACCGCTGCCCCACGCCCACCCCTGGTTCGCCGGGCTGCTCAATCTGCGTGGAGTGCTGTGCGGGGTGGTGGACCTGGCCGGCTTCCTGGGCGACGCCGAGACGGATGCGATGTCGCGCGCCGGCGCGCACAGCCGCCTGGTGCAGTTCTCTCCGCGCCTGGACATCAACTGCGCGCTGCTGGTCGACCAGCTGGCGGGCCTGCGCATGCCCGCGCAGTTCACGCCGGAGACCGGCACCGCGCCGCCGGCCCCCCCCTGGCTGGGCGCGCAGTTGCGCGACGGCAGCGGGCAGGTCTGGCGCGAACTCAACCTGGCCCTGCTTTCGCAGGATCGGCGATTCCTGCAGGTGGCCTGAGCGCCCCCGCACGCCCATCGTCCATTCCCCCTTCGATCCCTTCGGAGCAGTCATGGCATTGTTTTCCCTGTTCTCCTCCAAGCGCCCGTCGGCGGAGGCCACCGCCTTCGCCGCCAGCGACGTCACCGTGGGCGGCGCCACGCTGTCGGCGGCGATGCAGGACCAGCGCGACGTCGAGGAAGGCAGCGGCGACCAGGCCATCCGGCGCCTTCCGCTGATCGGCCACCTGCCGCTGCAGCGCCAGCAACGCCTGCTGGTGGCGCTGCTGATCGTCGCGGTCCTGCTGGTGGCGGTGGGCCTGGCGGCCACGCTGCGCATCACCTCGTCGTCGGCGCGCCTGCTCAACACCTCGGGCGACGCGCTGATGCAGTCGCAGCGCGTGGCCAAGTCGGTCAGCGCGGCGCTGCTGGGTTCCAAGGAAGGCTTCGGAGAGCTGCAGGCCAGCGCGGACGCCCTGGAGGGCGACCTGCGGCGCCTGCACGCCGACGACACGCTGCACGCCGGCGGCTCGCAGCTGAACTCGGTGACGCCGATGGTCGACGCCACCGTGAAGAACGCGCGGGTGGTGGTGAACATGCAGTCGGTGCTGACCCAGACCAACGATGCCCTGCGCACCATCAGCCGGCAGTCGGACTCGCTGCTGCAGGGCGCGCAGACCCTGACCTCGCTGCTGCTGCAGCAGGGCGCCGGCGGCTCCGACGTGGCCGCGGCGGCACAACTGGAGATGCTCACCCAGCGCATCGGCAAGTCGGCCAACGAATTCCTGTCCTATCAAGGCATCAGCCCGGAAGCGGTGTTCGCGCTGGGACGCGACCTGCAGACCTTCGAGCAACTGGCCAAGGGCCTGGACCAGGGCGACGCCAACCTGCAGCTCAGCCCCGTGCACGGCGAGGCGCGCGCGCAGGTCGAGGGCCTGCTCAAGGCCTTCGGCGACGTATCCGGTCTCGCCCAGCGCATCCTGGGCAACCTGCAGAGCCTGAGCAGCGCCCGTCTCGCGCAGACCGCGGTGCTGCACGACTCGGGTTCCCTGCTGAGCGGGCTGCAGGACCTCCAGGCGCGCTACTCCTCGCAGGCCGGCGTGGGCAGCGTCGAACTGTGGGTACTGGTCGCGGCCGCGCTGCTGGCCGTGCTGGCGCTGCTCGGCCTGGGCCGGCTGTACGTGCAGGCATCGCGTGAGCGCGCGCTGCAGTCCGAACGCGAACGCCGCCGCGCCGAGAGCCAGGAACAGGAAGCCCGGCGCAGCAACGAGGCGAACCAGGCGGCCATTCTTCGCCTGATGAACGAACTGCAGAACGTGGCCGAGGGCGACCTGACCCAGGAGGCCACGGTGACCGAGGACATCACCGGCGCCATCGCCGACTCGGTGAACTACACGGTGGAAGAGCTGCGCAGCCTCGTGGCGCAGGTGCAACGTTCGGCCGAGCAGGTGCGACGCTCCTCCGGCCAGGCGCAGACCACCGCCGGGGACCTGCTGCGTTCCTCCGAGCAGCAGCTGATCGAGATCCGCGAGACCGGACGCTCGGTGCTGGACATGGCCGAGCGCATCAACTCGGTGTCGGCGCAGGCGCAGCAGTCCTCCACCGTGGCGCGCCAGTCCCTGGACGCCGCCGAGCAGGGCCTGCTGGCGGTGCGCAACTCCATCGAGGGCATGAATGCCATCCGGAGCCAGATCCAGGACACCTCCAAGCGCATCAAGCGCCTGGGCGAATCCTCGCAGGAGATCGGCGAGATCACCGAGCTGATCTCCGACCTGACCGAGCAGACCAACGTGCTGGCGCTCAACGCGGCCATCCAGGCCGCCTCCGCGGGCGACGCGGGCCGCGGCTTCTCGGTGGTGGCCGAGGAGGTGCAGCGCCTGGCCGAACGCTCGGCCGAGGCGACCAAGCAGATCGCCGCGCTGGTGCGCACCATCCAGACCGACACCCAGGACGCGGTGGCGGCCATGGAAAAGAGCACCCAGGGGGTGGTCGAGGGCGCGCGCCTTTCGGACAGCGCCGGCGCCGCGCTGTCGGAGATCGACCGCGTTTCGCGCCAGCTGGCCGAGCTGATCGAACGCATCTCGCACCAGGCGCTGACCGAGGCGCAGGCCGCCAACCAGGTGGCCACGAGCATCCAGCACATCTTCGCCGTGACCGAGCAGACCGGCGACGGCACGCGCTCCACCGCGGAACTGGTGGCGGAACTGGCGCGCGTGGCCGAGGTGCTGCGCGAGTCGGTGTCCCGGTTCAAGATTGGCTGAAGCCCGCACGCCCCCCTTCACGCACGCCCCGCGCAACCCAGATCCCGAGCCGGCATGAACGACGTCGCCCAGACCACGCAGTCCACCACGCCGCCCGACACCGCGGGCCTGGCGTGGGTCCTGGAGCAGGTTCGCGACAACCTGCTGGCCGCGCTCGCCGCGGTGCGACGACAGGCGCAGCTGGGCCAGCTTCAGGCCGCCGAAGCGGATGCGACCAGCGCGCTGTTGCAGGCCCGCACCCATGTGCACCAGGCCACGGGGGCCCTGGAACTGATGGGCCAGGCGGGCTGCGCGCGGGTGCTGCAGACCGCCGAGCGGGTGATCATGCGCGCCCTGGAGCAACCCCAGCGCCTGGACGCGCCGATGGTGGAGGCCCTGGAATCGGGCCTGCACGCGGTACTCGACTACCTGGAGGCGCGGGCGAGCGGGCGCGACGAGCCGGCGGTCAAGCTGTTCCGCCAGTACCGCGGCCTGGCCGACCTGGCAGGCGGCGAGCCGGCCCACCCCGCGGACCTGTGGGATCTCGCCTGGGAGTGGCCGCAGACTCCCTCGCAGGAATCCGCCACGCAGGGCCTGGGCGTGCAGGCACGCAGCGATTACGAGCGCGCGCTGCTGGAGGTCCTGCGCGCGGGCGACCTGCACGGTGCCAGTGCCACCATGCAGGGCGTGGCCCGCCAGGCGCAGGCCGCCAGCCACGACGAGGAGCGGGCGCTGTGGTGGATCGCCGAGGGCTTTTTCGCGGGACTGGGCGATGATCTGATCGAAGCCGACATCTACGCCAAACGCCTGTGCAACCGACTGAACCTGCAACTGCGCCAGATGCTGGCCGGCCAGGCCCAGGTCTCGCGGCGCCTGGGCCATGAGCTGCTGTTCTTCTGCGACCAGGCGCTCGCCCGGGCGCGCGAGCGCGGCCGCGAGGCTCCGGCGATCCTGCGCGCCGTGGCCCAGGCCGCCGGACTGCGCGCGCAGGCGGTGGTGGACTGGCAACAGCCGCATTTCGGATTGGTGGACCCGGCCGTGGTGCAGCAGGCGCGCAAGCGCATGGTGCAGGTCAAGGACGGCTGGGCCCATATCGGCAACGGGGATTTCAGCCGGATCGGGCGCCTGCAGGAACACTTGCAGCAACTCGGCCTGGTGCTGCGCCAGCTGAGCGCCGGGGCCGAGGTGCTGCCCGCCGCGGTCGAGCGCATGGTGCAGGTGATCGGCGAGCAGCGCTCGCTGCTGACCCCGGAGCGGGTGCTGGAAGTCGCCACGGCGCTGCTGTTCCTGGAAGCCTCGCTGGTGCACTTCCGCGCCGACGACGCGGATTTTCTGCCCCGCGCGCGCGAGCTGGCGCAGCGCCTGCAGCGCAGCGCGCAAGGCTACGCCAGCGAGGCCTTCGCGCCCTGGATGGAGCAGCTGTACCGCCAGGTCTCGGAGAACCAGACCCTGGGCACCGTGGTGCAGGAACTGCGCCACGACATGGGTACGGTGGAACGCCTGCTCGACGCCTATTTCCGCGACCCGCAGACCCTCCCCGACCTCGAACCCGTGCCGCGCCTGCTGGGACAGATGCGTGGAGTGCTGTCGGTGCTGGGCATGGACGTGGGCTCGCAGGCGCTGGGCTACATCCGCCACAGCGTGGAGAACCTGATGGCCGTGGCGCCCGAGCAAGGCGCCGCGCGTCAGCCCGGGGGCAGTTTCGAGCACCTGGCGGCCAATATCGGCACCCTGGGCTTCATGGTCGACATGCTGGGCTACCAGCCCGAGCTGGCGAAGATCTCCTTCCAGTTCGACCCGCACAACGGGGATCTGCGCCCGGTGGTGCCGCAGTCGCGCCCGCAGGTGGCGCAAGCCCCGGCCCGCGTGGACACGCAGGCGCCAGCAACCGCGGCTCCGCCGTCGGCGAGCCCGGAGGCCGCGGGCCCCGGCGTCGCCCCGGCCGCGCCCGCGCCTGCCCTGCTCGATCTGGAGGAGGCCGACACCCTGCTGCCGCCGCTGGAATCCGGGGCCGCCGGCGTGCCGGATTCCGCGGCCTCCGCTGCCGCCGCCATGCAGGAGGACGGCGCCGCGCTGGACGCCCTGCTGCTGGGCACGGCGGCAGGCACCGCGCAGCCCGTCGCGGCAACGCCGGCCGAGGCGGACATCGCGCCGGGGACCGAGCCGTCGGAGCCGTCGGAGCAGACGGCACAGGCGCAACAGACGGAGCCGCCGGTCGACCCCGAACTGGTGGAGATCTTCCTCGACGAGGCCGACGAAGTGGTGGCGCAGGGGCGCGAGCGCATCGCCGACCTGCGCGGCACCGACCCGGCCGACGATTCCCTGACCGCGCTGCGGCGCTGTTTCCACACCCTCAAGGGCAGCGCGCGCATGGTGGGCATGCGCGATTTCGCCGAAGGGGCGTGGGCCCTGGAGCAATGCTTCAACCAGATCCTGGCCGAAGGCTCCACGCCGCGGCCGGATCTGCTCGATCTTGCCGAGCATGCGCTGGACCGGCTCGAGAACTGGGCGCATGCACTGCGCGCCGGCGACGCGGGCGGGCATTCGAGCGACGCGCTGGTGCAGGCCGCGCGCGCGCTGCGGGAGGGCCGGCCGCTGGAACTCGGTGAGCCCTCCCCGCAGGCCGAGCCACAGGCGGCTCCCGAGCTGCCCCTGGAGACGCAGGCGCACGCGACACCGGAGCTGCCTGCCGCGTCCGAGGGTTTCGTGGAACCCGAGCCCTCCTGGCAGCCCGAGCCCTTCCCGCAGCCCGAGCCGCAAGCGGCGCCCGAGCTGCCCCTGGAGACGCCGGCGCATGCGCTGCCGCAATGGCCCGCCGCGCCCGAGAGCTTCGCGCAGCCCGAGCCCTCCTGGCAGCCCGAGCCCTTCCCGCAGCCCGAGCCGCAAGCGGCGCCCGAGCTGCCCCTGGAGACGCAGGCGCATGCGCTGGCGCAATGGCCCGCCGCGTCCGAAAGCTTCGCGGAGCCCGAAAGCTTCGCGGAGCCCGAAGGCTTCGCGGAGCCCGAGCCCTTCCCACAGCCCGAGCCGCAGGCGGCGTCCGAGCTGTCCGTGGAGCCGCAAGGGTCCGTGGCCTCGGAGAGGCCGGAGCAGACCGCGGCCGAGCCTGCCCCCGGGCAGGACGCCGAGACCTCCTCCGAATCCGGGTCCGCGTCCGAGGCGACGCCCCCCTGGCATGAGCAGCCCGCGCAGCCATCCTGGACCCCGCCGCCGCCCGCCTTCGCTGCCCCGGCCTGGCCCGACGCCTCGCTGCTCGACCTGGGCGAGTCCGCCGAGTCGGCCGTGCAGGAGCCGCAGCCCCCCCTGCCCGCGCCCAGCCTGCTGGAGCCCCCCGAAAGCCTCGCGCCCACGCCGGACGACGGCGTCAAGCTCGTCGACGAGCTGCGCATCCCCCAGGCCCTGCACACGATCTATCTGAACGAGGCCGACGAGCTGGTGCGCCACCTCGACCAGGAGGTGTCCGCCTGGAGCCATCATCCGCTGTCGCCCATCGGCGAACACGCGACCGCGCTGGCCCACCAGTTGCGCGGCAGTTCGGCCACCGTGGGCCTGCACAGCGTGCAGCAGCTCGCCGAGCTGCTCGAGCAGGCCATGCAGGGACAGTCCGAGCACCCCGAGGCGCTCGACGAGGCGCAGCAGGGATTGCCTGCGCGCACCGTGGAGGACATGCGCCGCGTGCTGCACCAGTTCGCGGCCGGCTTCCTGCGCCCGGCCCAGCCGGATCTGCTGGAACAGTTGCAGGCGCTGGTTCGCCACCTGGAAGACCTGCGCACGGCCGCCGCGCTGGCGGCCAGCGAAGGCTTCGATACGGCCGCGCTCGCGGCGCCCGAGCCGGAGCAGGCCCCCGGCGAGGCGCCGCAAGCTCCCGCCACCTGGCCGTGGGCCCCTGCGCAGGCCGCTTCCGAACCCGCCCCGCAGGACGCGACCGCGCAGCCGCCCGCGCAGGTTCCGGCGCCCGCCGACGATCTGGAATTGCAGGAGGTCCTCGACATCCCCGAGGAAATCGAGGCGCAGGCGACTTCCGGGCTGCAGGCCGAAGCGCCGCAGGCCCATGAAATCCCTCCGGAAGTGCCGCAACCCGCGCCCGAACTCGCGCTGGACGTCGAAACCGCGGCGGCGCCGGGAACGGGCTCGCGCGACGCCATCGATGCCGAGCTGTTCCCCATTTTCGAATTCGAGGCGGCCGAGCTGCTGCCGCAACTCGGGCGCTCGCTGCGCGAATGGGAAACCCGGCCGGCCGACCTGTCGGCCGCGCGCCAGGCCATGCGCCTGCTGCATACCTTCAAGGGCAGTGCCCGCATGGCCGGCACCATGGCGCTGGGCGACATGGCCCATGCGCTGGAATCCGACATCGAGGCCCTGGCCGCGCGCGAGGACGCGCGCCCGGACGAGCCGGCGTTGCTGGATCTGATCGCCCGTTTCGACGCCATCAACACACGGTTCGAACGGCTGCGCGAGGCCAGCGGCCGAGGCGAGACCGAACTCGGCGAGATCCACCCGGAACGCGCGCTGCTCGAAGCCCAGGTGCAACCCGGGGCGCTCGCCCAAGGCCCGGCCGGGCTGGCGCCCGAAGGCGCCGCCCCGGCGGCGCCCGGCGACTCCGCGCAGTCCTTCGGTCGCGCCCAGCCGGTGCGTGTGCAGGCCGCGCTGCTGGACCGCCTGGTCAACCAGGTCGGCGAGGTGAGCATCGCGCGCTCGCGCCTGGACAGCGAATTCGACGTCATCCGCTCGGGGGTGCGCGACCTCGGCGACAACCTGTCGCGCCTGCGCGCGCAGGTGCGCGACATCGAGCTGCAGGCCGATGCCCAGATGGCCGCGCGCACCCAGGCCACGCGCGACGACGGGCGCGACTTCGACCCGCTGGAATTCGACCGTTTCACGCGTTTCCAGGAACTCACGCGCATGATGGCCGAGTCGGTCAACGACCTGGCCCTGGTGCAGGGTTCCCTGGGTCGCGCGCTGCAGTCCACCGAGGACAGCCTGCTGCGCCAGTCGCGCCTGACCCGAGAGCTGCAACGCGACCTGCTGCGCACGCGCATGGTCGAGTTCGACAGCATTTCCGAGCGCCTGTACCGAACCGTTCGCCAGGCCAGCAAGGACGCGGGCAAGGCGGTGCGCCTGGATATCCAGGGCGGCACCATCGAACTCGATCGCGGCGTGCTGGACCGCATGGCGCCTGCCTTCGAGCATCTCTTGCGCAATGCCGTGGCGCACGGGCTGGAAAGCCCCGAAGAGCGCGAACGCGCGGGCAAGCCCGCGGTGGGCACCATCACGCTGGCGCTGCGCCACGACGGCAGTGAAGTCGTGGTGTCCATTGGAGATGATGGGGCCGGGCTTCACTATGCCGACATCGCGGCGAAGGCGCGCGCGCAGGGCCTGCTGCCCGAGGGCGAGCACCCCAGCCAGGCGCAGTTGCGCGAAATCATCTTCTTGCCGGGCTTTTCCAGCGCCGCCGAGACCACCGAGATGGCCGGCCGCGGCGTGGGCCTGGACGTGGTGCGCACCGACACGCGCGCGCTGGGCGGACGCGTGGAACTCGACTCCGTGCCCGGGCGTGGCACCACCTTCACGCTGGTGCTGCCACTGACCACCGCGGTCACCCAGGTGGTGCTGCTGCGTGCCGGCGAGCGCATCCACGCGGTGCCTTCCAGCCTGGTCGACCTGGTGCTGCGCCTGCGTCCGGCGGAGCTGGAGCCTGCGCTGCGCGCGCGCCAGCTCGAGCATGCCGGGCAGCAGCTGCCTCTGTACTGGCTGGGCGCGCTGACCGACGAATCGGGTGCCAGCAGCGAAGCCCCGGGACGCACGGTGCCGGTGGTGCTGGTGCGCAGCGCGGCCCAGCGCCTGGCGCTGCATGTGGACGAAGTGCTGGGCAACCAGGAAGTGGTGGTCAAGAACCTGGGGCCGCAGCTCTCGCGCGTACCCGGCCTTGCCGGCATCTCGGTGCTGCCCGACGGCGGCGTGGTGCTGATCTACAACCCGGTCGCGCTGGCCGCGGTGTACGGCGACAAGGCGGCCGAGCGCATGCGCTCGCAGGCCGGCGCGCCGCGCGCCGATGCGGCGCATTTGCTGCCGCAGGCGCCGCTGCCCAGCGCCAACACCGTGCTGGTGGTGGACGACTCGATCACCGTGCGCCGCGTGACCCAGCGCTTCCTGACCCGCAACGGCTACACGGTGATGCTGGCCAAGGACGGGCTGGATGCGCTGGAGCAGTTGCAGCAGACCCTGCCGGACGTCGTGCTCACCGACATCGAGATGCCTCGCATGGACGGCTTCGACCTCACGCGCAACATTCGCGCCGACGAGCGCACACGCCACCTGCCGGTGATCATGATCACCTCGCGCATCGCCGACAAGCACCGCAATTACGCGCAGGAGCTGGGGGTCAACCACTACCTGGGCAAGCCCTACTCCGAGGATGAGCTGCTGGGCCTGCTGCGCGAGTACGTGCTGGAGACGACCAGCGTGGAGCCCTAGCCGTCTGCCAGTAGGCGGCTGGAAGGCGCCCCGCGGGGCGCGCGGCGCTCAGAACAGCCCGCCCTGCGTGCCGGGACCGCCCCCGCCCCGTGAAACCGGGGCCGAGGGGGTCTGCGCGGCTTGCGCCGCGTCATCCCGCACGACGGCATAGCGCTGCAGGGTGCGCTGGCGTGCCTGGGCGTGGTCGACCACCGGCAGGGGGTAGTTGCCGCCCAGCTCGACCCCCGCGGCCCGCAGGCGCGCCGGCTGGGCCAGCCAGGGCGCATGGAGCGAGGCGGCATCCAGCCCGGCCAGCTCCGGCAGCCAGGCACGGATGTAGTGCCCGTCGGGGTCGAACCTGCGGCTTTGCTCCACCGGGTTGAAGATGCGGAACCAGGGCTGCGCGTCGCAGCCGCTGGAGGAGGCCCATTGCCAGCCCCCGTTGTTGGAGGCCAGGTCGAAATCCAGCAGCCAGCGCGCGAAATGGGCCTCGCCCAGGCGCCAGTCCAGGCCCAGGTCCTTGCACAGGAAACTGGCCACCACCATGCGCAGGCGGTTGTGCATGCGCCCGCTGGCCAGCAGCTCGCGCATGGCGGCGTCGACCAGCGGGTAGCCGGTGCGCCCCTCGCACCAGGCCCGCAGCAGCCCCGGCTCCTGCTCCCACTCGATGCGGTCGTAGGCGGGCCGGAAGGAACGGCCCTGCGCGACCTGGGGGTGGTGGAACAGCACCTGGGCGTAGAAATCGCGCCACACCAGCTCGGACAGCCAGGTGGCGGCACCCTCGCTGCCCTCGAGCATGGCGCGCCAGGCGTGACGCCCGAGCTCGCGCACGCTGAGGGTGCCGAAGCGCAGGTGCACCGACAGGCCGCTGGTGCCCTCGCGCGCGGGAAAGTCGCGCGAGGCGGCGTAATCGTCCAGGCGGGCCTGGAAGGCGTGCCAGGCGCGGCGGGCGCCGCGGCTTGCGGGCTCCACCCCCTCGGGCAGCCGCGCCGGAAGGTCGAAACCGAGTTGCGCGGGCGCGGGCAGCGGCGCCAGGCCCTCGGGCAGGGCCAGCAGGCGATCGGCCGAAAGGGGACAGGCCAGCTCGGCCAGCTCGGCCCCCTCGGAAGCACGCATGCGCGCCAGCCAGGCATTCCTGTAGGGGGTGAACACGCCGTAGGGCCGCCCCTGCCCGGTGCGCAGCGCGGGCGGCGGCACCATGACGTGGTCGTCGAAGGCGTGGAACTCGATGCCGGAGCCGGCCAGCTCGCCGGCCACGGCGGCGTCGCGGCGCTGCGCGTAGGGTTCGTAGTCGCGGTTGGCGAACACCGCCTGCGCTCCCAGGCGTCGTGCCAGCGCGGGCAGCTCGGCCGCCGCGCTGCCGTGCAGGACCCACAAGGCACCACCGCGCTGGCGCAGCTCGCCGTCCAGCTCGAGCAGGCTGGCGTGGATGAAATGCACGCGACGGTCGGCACGCAGGCCCTGCTCCAGCAGCGGCCGCAGGATGTCGGTGTCGAACACGAAAGCCAGTTGCACGCGCCGGCAGCGACGCAGCGCATGGTGCAGCGCAGCGTGGTCCTGCAGTCGCAGGTCGCGGCGCAGCCAGACCAGTCCGAGCTCGAGCTCGGGGCCGGGCGAATCGGGAAGGGGAGCCATGGCGAAAGGTGGGATCGGGCGGCAGGGGGCGCGGCACGATAATATGTTTCGCCATGAACCCCCGCAGCGACGCCTCGAACCTGAGCAACCAGTTTCTCATCGCGATGCCTGGCATGGTCGATTCGTCCTTTGCCGGCAGCGTGATCTATGTGTGCGAGCACTCCGCGCGCGGAGCGCTGGGGCTGGTGATCAACCGCCCCACCGATATCGTGCTCAAGGATCTGTTCGACCGCATCGAGCTCCCGCTGGAGCAGCCGGAGCTGGCGGCGCGCACCGTGTACTACGGCGGCCCGGTGCAGACCGAACGCGGTTTCGTGCTGCACGACCCCACCGACCGGGCCTATGCCTCCACGCTGCAGGTGGCCGGCGGACTGCAGATGACCACCTCCAAGGACGTGCTGGAACACATCTCCGCCTCCGACGGGCCCAAGCGCTTTTTCGTGGCCCTGGGCTACTCGGGCTGGAGCGCCGGACAACTCGAGGACGAGATCGCGCGCAACGGCTGGCTGACCGTGGAAGCCGACTCGAACATCGTGTTCGACGTGGCGGTGGAACAACGTTTCGACGCCGCCATGTCCCTCATGGGCATCAGTGCGATGAGCCTGTCCAACACCGCCGGCCATGCCTGAACCCGGCGTCGCGCGTCGCGACCCTGCCGTGCTGATGGGCTTCGACTTCGGCACGCTGCTGATCGGCGTGGCCGTGGGCAATACCGTCACCGCGACGGCCAGCGCCCTGTGCAGCGTGGCGGCCGAGCGCCGGCAGCAGCGCTTCGAGGCCATCGCCCGCCTGCTCGAACAGTGGAACCCCTCGCGCCTGGTGGTGGGCCTGCCGCTGTCGCGCGACGAAGGCGCCGAGCAGGACCGCAGCGCCCAGGCACGTCGCTTCGCCCACCAGTTGCAGGGCCGCTTCGGCCTGCCGGTGTCGATGGTGGACGAACGCTACACCTCCCGCGCCGCGGAAGACTCGGGCGCCGCGGACGTGGACGCGGAGTCGGCGCGCCTGATTCTGGAACAATACCTGCGAGATCCCGCCGCGAGCCGCGCCCCATGACCCATTCCCCCCCTCCCGACGCCGAGGCGCTGTACGCGCGCCTGCGCGAACTCGTGCGCGCCTGGCTGGCCGCGCA
>JAKBBK010000097.1 GCA_021808525.1 Pseudomonadota bacterium | reverse complement strand
ACAAGGAAATCCTGGCCACGCTGGAGCAGGTCAAGGAAGGCCTTCGCAGCGGCGCCAACCAGTTCGTCGATGCGCGTCCCACGCCGCAGTTCCTGGGCATCGTGGTCAAGCGCCCGGTCGACGCCGCGGGTGGGCACCTGCCCGGCGCGCGTTCCTTCCCCACCGACGCCATCGTCAAGCCGGTGGGTGCCGCGCACGAGTTCATGAGCGCCTCCGACTACCGCAAGATCTACGCCGAGTACGGCATCCAGCCGGGCGCCGCGACCGTGACCTACTGCAACACCGGGCACCTGGCCTCGGGCGCATGGTTCGTGGACCACGAGATCCTGGGCAACTCCAAGACCCGTCTGTACACCGGCTCGATGACCGAGTGGACCAACCTGGGCAACCCGACGGTGGGCCTGCCGGACTGAAGGCTAGACGCTCGATGATCAAGGGGCGCCGCGGCGCCCCTTCTTGTTCCTGCCCGGCCCGGCTCCGCCAGGCCCGGGCGCGGTTCAGACCACCACCGGCTCGTATTCCAGCTCGATGCCGAAGCGCTCGCGCACCGATTCGCGCACGCTCTCGGCCAGGCGCAGCACCTCGGCGCCGCTGGCCCCGCCCCGATTCACCAGCACCAGGGCATGGCGCGCGTCCACCGCGGCGGCGCCGACGCTGCGCCCCTTGCAGCCACAGGCGTCGATCATCCAGGCCGCGGCGAGCTTGTAGGTGCCGTCGTCCAGGGGATAGCTGACGATTTCCGGGAACTCCTCCAGGATCTCGTTGCGGATGGTGCGGTTGACCACCGGGTTCTTGAAAAAGCTTCCGGCATTGCCCAGGCGCGCGGGGTCCGGCAGCTTGGCGCGCCGGATCGCGCACACCGCGTCGAACACCTCCCGCGGCGAGGGCTCGGCGATTCCGGCGCGCTCCAGGTGGCGCTGCAGCTCCGCGTAGCCCAGCTGGGCGCGCCAGGGCTTGGGCAGGCGCAGGCGCACCCGCGTGATCACCGACTTGCCCGCCAGCGCCTGCTTGAACAGGGAGTCGCGATAGCCGAAGCGACAGGCTCCGCGCTCCAGGGTCACGGCGCGCCCGGTGGTGAGGTCGACCAGGTCCAGGGATTCGAAGCGCTCGGCCAGTTCCATGCCATAGGCGCCGATGTTCTGCACCGGAGCGGCGCCCACCGTGCCCGGGATCAGCGCGAGGTTCTCCAGCCCGGCATGCCCCTGCTCCAGGCTCCATTGCACCAGTTCGTGCCAGCCCACCCCGGCGCCCGCCTCGATCACCGTGGATTGCGCGTCGTCGTGCAGCACGCGCATGCCCCCGATTTCCACCTTCAGCACCAGCCCGGGCGGGTCCTGGGTGAGCAGAAGATTGCTGCCGCCCCCCAGCACGAGCTTGGGCAGCCGCCCCAGCTCGGGATGGTCCACCACCATGCGCACCTGACGCGCATCGCCGATGCGCACCAGGCGTTGTGCCCGCGCGCCGACCCCGAAGGTGTTCAGCTCGCGCAATTCGACATCCTGTTCGATCGCCAGATCCATACAATTTCCCGCTGCGGCCCTTCGGCCCGCCAAGCTCCATTATTCCCCGTCAACGCGGACGCCCCGTGGCTCCGCCCAAGCCCATGCCATCCTTCGACGCCGTCCTCGAACCCGACCTGATCGAAATCCGCAACGCCGTGGACCAGACCGCCAAGGAAGTCGCCAACCGCTTCGACTTCAAGGGCAGCTCGGCGAAGATCGAACTCGCCGACAAGACCATCACCGCCTGGGCCGACAGCGACTTCCAGCTCGGCCAGTTGCGCGACGTGCTGCTGGCCAAGATGGCCAAGCGCAATGTCGACGTGCGCTTTCTCGAGCACGGCAAGCCCCAGCCCGCGGGCGGGGACAAGTTCAAGCAGGTGTTCACCGTGCGCTCGGGCATCCCGCAGGACCTGGCCAAGCGCATCACCGGCGCGATCAAGGAATCGCGCATGAAACTGCAGGCCTCCATCCAGGGCGACATCGTGCGGGTCACGGGCGGCAAGCGCGACGACCTGCAGGCGGCCATCGCGCTGCTGCGCAAGCAGATCGACGACACACCGCTGTCCTTCCAGAATTTCCGCGATTGAGCCCTGGGCCGCGGCAGGGGCCGTGCGCTGCGGGCCTGCCCCGGAGCTTCAGCGCGGGGGCTTGCGCCGCGCGCCCGCGGACTTCGATCCGATGCGGCTTTCCTCGCCGCGCAGCAGCTTGCGGATGTTGTTCTGGTGGCGCCAGATCACCAGCAGCGAAATGGCTCCCAGCGCGAGCATCAGCGAGGGCTGCAGGCTCCACACCATGTCCTGGCCCAGCAGCGCATAGAAGGGCGCGAACACCGCGGCGGCCAGGGCCGCCAGCGAGGAATAGCGGAAGAACACGGCCACGATCAACCAGGTGAGCACGCTGGCCAGGCCCAGCCAGGGGTTGGCCGCCAGCAGCACGCCGGCCGCCGTGGCCACGCCCTTGCCGCCGCGGAATCCCAGGAACAGCGGCCACATGTGCCCGAGCACCACGGCCAGCGCCACCAGGGGCACCGCCGCGGCCTCCAGCCAGCCGGCCTGTGCCGCGCGCTGCGCCAGCCACAGCGCCAGCCAGCCCTTGCCCCCGTCGAGCAGCAGGGTCAGCGCCGCGGCGGGCTTGCTGCCCGAGCGCAGCACGTTGGTGGCGCCGGGGTTGCCGGAGCCGTAGCTGCGCGGATCGGCCAGGCCCATGGCCCGGCTGACCAGCACGGCGAACGGCAGGGAGCCGAGCAGGTAGGACAGCGCCGCCGCGAGCAGCGCGAACATCATCGAGACAGGTTCCATCGGCGCGGATTCTAGTGTGGCCCCGGGCGGCATTCCGCGGCCAAGCCCTAAAATGCGGGAATGTCCGATTCGCTCAATGCCGACCTGCACTGCCACTCCCTGGTTTCCGACGGAACCCTGGCCCCGGCGGCGCTGGCGCGACGCGCGCGCGACAACGGCGTGCGGCTGTGGGCGCTGACCGATCACGACGAGCTCGGCGGCCTGGCCGAGGCCGCGCAGGCCTGCGCCGAGATCGGGCTGGACTTCGTCAACGGCGTGGAAGTCTCGGTCTCGGTGGATGACCAGACGGTGCACGTGGTGGGCCTGGGGGTCGACCCCCGGCACGCGGGCCTGCGCGCCGAGCTGCGCACCCTGTGCGAGGGGCGCGACGCGCGCGCCCACCGCATCGCCGAGGCCCTGCGCGAGCACACGGGAGTCGAGGATGCCTACGCGGGAGCCAGCCGCCTCGCCGGCAACCCCGCGCTGATCTCGCGCACCCATTTCGCGCGCCACCTGGTCGAGCGCGGCGTGTGCTCGAACACCGGCGAGGTGTTCTCGCGCTTCCTCACCCCCGGCAAGCCGGGTTACGTGGAGCATGCCTGGGCCACGCTCGAGCAGGCCCTGGGCTGGATCCAGGACGCGGGCGGCCTGGCGGTGCTGGCCCATCCGGGGCGCTACCGTTTCACACCGCAACGCGAGCGCGAACTGCTGGCGCGCTTCGTGGACCTCGGCGGCACCGGCATCGAGGTGGTCACCGGCAGCCACAGCGCGGCCGACTGGCGCAAGTACGCCGCGCTGGCGCAGGAATTCGGGCTTCGCGCCTCGCGTGGCTCGGACTTCCACTGCCCGCGCGAGAGCCGTTGCGACCTGGGGCGCCTGCCGGAGCTTCCCCAGGGCCTGCGCCCCATCTGGGAACTCCTGCACTGAACGGCACTCGCCGTCCCAGCGAAACCTCGCCCATGGCCCAGTATTTCAGCCTGCACCCCGACAATCCGCAACAGCGCCTGATCAAGCAAGCCTGCGCGATCCTGCACGCAGGCGGGGTCGCCGCCATTCCCACCGACTCCTCCTATGCGCTGGCCTGCCACCTGGACGACAAGGCCGCGGCCGAGCGCCTGCGGCGCATCCGCCAGGTCGATGCCAAGCATCACCTGACCCTGCTGTGCAGCGACCTGTCGGAACTGGGAAACTACGCGGTGGTCGACAATCGCCAGTTCCGTCTGCTGCGCGCGGCCACGCCGGGCCCCTACACCTTCATCCTGGAGGCCACGCGCGAAGTGCCGCGCAGGGTCTCCCATCCCTCGCGCAAGACCATCGGCGTGCGGGTTCCCGACCATGCGGTGGCACGCGCGCTGCTGGTCGAACTCGGACAGCCGCTGCTGGCCACCACGCTGATCCTGCCCGGGGATGTGGATCCCCTGAACGAAGCCTCGGAAATCCGCGCCCGCCTGGAAAAGCAGATCGACCTGGTGCTCGACGCCGGCCCCTGCCCGCTCCAGCCGACCACCGTCATCGACCTCAGCGGCGCGAGCCCCGAGGTGCTGCGCGTGGGTCGCGGAGAGGTCGCCTCCCTGGGCCTGGACCTGCCGGACTGAGCCCGCCGGCGCCACCAACCCCCACACCATGGACCAACTCATCCAGGCCATCACCGTCTACGCGCTGCCCGTGCTGTTCGCGATCACGCTGCACGAGGCCGCGCACGGTTATGCCGCCCGCCACTTCGGCGACAACACCGCCTACATGATGGGGCGCCTGTCGCTGAACCCGGCGCGCCACATCGACCCCATCGGCACCATCCTGGTTCCGCTGGTGCTGTATTTCGGCACTGGCGGCTCCTTCCTGTTCGGCTACGCCAAGCCGGTGCCGGTGAACTTCGGTGCCCTGCGCAACCCCAAGCGTGACATGGTGTGGGTGGCCCTGGCCGGGCCCGCGTCCAATTTCGTGCAGGCCTTCCTGTTCGGCCTGGCGTTGCTGATCATGAGCCGCCTGGGTCTGCGCGAGGCCTTCTTTTTCGACGTCGCCCGCGCGGGGATCCAGGTCAACCTGGTGATGTTCGTGTTCAACCTGTTCCCCATCCCCCCGCTGGACGGCGGGCGCGTGCTGGTGGGCCTGCTGCCGCTGCGCCAGGCGCTGGCGCTGTCGCGCATCGAACCCTACGGCTTTTTCATCGTCATGGCGCTGGTGCTCACCGGCATCGCCACCTCCGTGTGGCTGCTGCCGCTGATGCTGCTGAGCCAGAAATTGCTGGGCCTGCTGCTCAGCCCGTTCCAGCTGATCCTGTAACTCGCCCGGCCACGCGCCACGCCGGCCGGCATGGCGGCGCCGCGCTCGGCCCCGGCACTTCACCCGCTCGAGCATCGACCATGAACCCTAGCCCCCGCCTTCTCCCGGTCTGGCGCACGGCCGCCCTCGGCGCCGTCCTGGCCTGCGGCCTGCTCGCGGCCGCGCCCTCGCGCGCCTCCGAGCTGTCGCTGCTGGCCGGCTCCTTCGACGGCTACCACAACCTCACCGCTGCCTGGCAGAGCGACCCGCTGTGGGTGCATGACTTCGGCTCCCACCGCCTCGACCTCAGCCTGGAGGCCTCGGTCGGCCGGGTGTTCGGCCCTGCCGGCAAGCCGGGCTCTCCGCTCTGGCATGTGGGCCTCACTCCGTTCCTGCGCTGGTGGTTCACCCAGGACACCGCGCTGGAAGCCGGAATCGGCGCCAATGTGTTCTCGGGCACCTACATCGGCTCCAAGACCATTGCCACCGCCTACCAGTTCGGGGATTCGCTGGGACTCTTCCACCGCCTCCAGGGCACCCCCTGGGGCCTGGGGCTGCGATTCACCCATTATTCGAATGCCGATATCAAGCGCCCCAATCCGGGCCAGAACTACCTGCAACTGCGCCTGAGCTATGAATTCCGCTGATTCCTTTCCCGAACGCGTGCTGTCGGGCATGCGCCCGACGGGCGCGCTGCACCTGGGCCACTATCACGGCGCCCTGAAGAACTGGGTGCAGCTCCAGCAGGACAAGCCCTGCTACTTTTTCGTCGCCGACTGGCACGCGCTGACCACGCATTACGAATCACCGGAAGTCATCGCCAGCCATACCCATGACATGGTCATCGACTGGCTGGCCACCGGCGTGGACCCGGCCAAGGCCACGCTGTTCGTGCAAAGCCGCCTGCCCGAGCATGCGGAGCTGTTCCTGCTTCTGGGCATGGGCACGCCGCTGGCCTGGCTGGAGCGCGTACCCACCTACAAGGAGCAGATCTCCAACCTGAAGGACAAGGACCTGCTCACCTATGGTTTCCTGGGCTACCCGCTGCTGCAGGCGGCGGACATCCTGATCTATCAGGCGCGCTGGGTTCCGGTTGGAGCGGACCAGGTCCCCCACGTCGAGATCAGCCGGGAAATCGCGCGGCGCTTCAACACCCTGTACGGCAAGGATCCCGACATCGAGGCCAAGGCACGCGCCGCGGCCGCCCACCTGCCCGACGAGGATCGCCAGCGCCTGGCCGCGCTGCGCCGGGGCGCCGACCAGGAAGGCCAGGTGGAACTGCGCGAGCAGGCCCATGCGCTGATCTCCGCGAGCAAGCTCTCGCGCGCCGACAAGGACGCGCTGCGAGCGCAGATCGACGGCGGCCGGCGCAGCATCCTGCGCGAACCCGAGGCGCTGCTCACGCCGGAATCGCGGCTGCCCGGGCTGGATGGTCGCAAGATGTCCAAGAGCTACGGCAATTCCATCGCCATCCGCGAGGAGCGCGCCAGCGTGGAGCACAAGATCCGGCGCATGCCCACGGATCCGGCGCGGGTGCGTCGCACGGATCCGGGCGATCCCGAGAAGTGCCCGGTATGGCAATTCCACCTGGCCTACAGCGACGACGCCTGCCGCGACTGGGTGCGCCGCGGCTGCACCAGCGCCGGCATCGGCTGCCTGGAATGCAAGCAGCCGGTGATCGACTCGGTGTTGCGCGAGCAGCAGCCCATGCTCGAGCGGGCGCAGCCCTATGTGGACCACCCGGCGCTGGTGCGCGACATCCTGGATGCCGGCACCGCCAAGGCGCGGGAGACCGCGCGCGAGACCATGCGCGAGGTACGCGACGCGATGGGCCTGCTCAGCGCCTGATCAGCGCTCTCGCGGCGGCTCGCAGACGCTGGTGCCGCGCTTGCTTGCGCGGCGCGCCAGCGCACGGCGCATCAGCGCGCGCAAGGCCAGGCGCCCCAGCCAGGAGCCGAGCACCACCAGCACGAGCAGGAGCAGCAAGCCCTGCTCGAAGCCGGCCATGCGCTGGGACACATGCTCCCAGGCGTGGCCGAAACCCCAGCCCAGGCCGGCCACCAGGGGCGCCCAGAGCAGCGCGCCGATGACGTTGAACACCGCGAAGCGCGCGGGGCCGACACCCGCGGCACCGATCAGGATGGGCCCGGCGATGCGCAAGCCATAGAGAAAGCGCACCGCCACCACCGCGCCGCCAGGATGGTTGCGCAACAACAGCAGCACGCGGGCGAGCTTGGCCTGCAGGCGCGGCAGGCGGCGCAGCAACGCGGTGCCCCACAGGCGCCCGATCCAGTAGAAGAACTGGTCGCCGGCGCTGGCGGCGAGCACCGCGACCGCGATCACCCGCCACAACTCCAGCCAGCCGGCGCGCGAGGCATAGCCGGCCGCCAGCAGCACCGTCTCACCCTCGGCGAAGGTGCCCGCGGCGACCGCCAGGTAACCCCATTCCTTGACAAGCTGATCGAGCAAGTGCGACTCCCGAGCCGGCGCCAAGGCGCGCCCATGGACCTGCATCATGCATCGTGCGCCGCTCCCGCGCGCGACGGGCACAAAAAAGCCGACCCAGCCGGGTCGGCCTCTCGACTACGAAACGCCTGCACGCCGCCCGCATGCGGGAGCGCTCGACGATGCCAGGCGAAACAAGCCGCGCCGCGATGCGGCGACGGTCGCCCCGAATGGCAAAACGCCCGGCTATCGCCAGGCGCTGTATCTACGATCCTGCGCTTCGATCAGAGCACGCGGATCTGCGAGGCCTGCGGACCCTTCGGGCCGGCCTTCACGGTGAACTCCACGCGCTGGTTTTCTTGCAGCGTGCGGAAGCCCTTGGCCTGAATTTCGCTGAAGTGGGCGAACAGGTCCTCGCCGCCTTCGTCGGGCTTGATAAAGCCGAAGCCTTTGCTCTCGTTAAACCATTTGACGATGCCGGTGGGCATGATCTTCCTTTCAAGTACTGAATATCAATGACATGCAAATCTTCAACAAGCCCAGCCGGTTTATCGAGTGACTCCAA
>JAKBBK010000096.1 GCA_021808525.1 Pseudomonadota bacterium | reverse complement strand
TCGTACAGCTCGATGCGCAGTTCCTCGAAGCGGTCGCGCGGGCCGCGCGTGAGCAGCTCGCTCATGTCGATGTCGTCCATCAGCGCCTGCTTGGCCATCAGCATGGCCTTCTCGGCCGTGCCGCCGATGCCGATGCCCAGCATGCCCGGGGGGCACCAGCCGGCGCCCATGGTCGGTACCGTCTTGAGCACCCAGTCGACCAGGCTGTCCGAGGGGTTGAGCATGGCGAACTTGGACTTGGCCTCCGAGCCGCCGCCCTTGGCCGCCACCTGCACGTCCACCGTGTTGCCGGGAACCAGCTCCACCTGCAGCACGGCCGGAGTGTTGTCGCGGGTGTTCTTGCGCTCGAACAGCG
This sequence comes from Pseudomonadota bacterium, assembly GCA_021808525.1. Lineage (GTDB taxonomy): Bacteria > Pseudomonadota > Gammaproteobacteria > Burkholderiales > Burkholderiaceae_C > Thiomonas_A. The sequence goes on along the minus strand of JAKBBK010000096.1, from coordinate 7,750 downwards.
GGTCGGCGAGCACCGAGGCACGCAGCTTGTTGTCGGGGTTCAGGTAGCCGCGGCGCACGCCTTCGTCGACGGCGTCCTGCAGCGAGCCGCTCAGGCCCTCGAAGCGCACGTCCATGCCCACGCGCAGGAACACGTTGACGATGCCGGTGTCCTGGCAGATCGGGCGGTGGCCCTCGGCGCACATGCGGCTGTTGGTGAGGATCTGCGCGATGGCGTCGCGCGCGGCCGGACTCTGCTCGCGCTCGTAGGCCATCGCCAGGTGGCGGATGTAGTCGGCCGGGTGGTAGTAGCTGATGAACTGCAGCGCGGCTGCGATGGATTCCACCAGGTCTTCCTGGCGGATCACGGTGCTGGTCATGGGGGCGGTCTCCGGGAGGCGGGATGGTCTTGGGGTTATCCCGGCATGTTAAGCCCGCCGCGGGCCCGGCGCGGTGCGTCAGGGGCTGCCGGGCCCGTGCCCGGCGCTCAGGTGGATGGTGCGGGTCATCACCCGATCGGTCCAGGCCACGGCCAGGGCCGACAGCAGGAAGGTGAGGTGGATGACGGTCTGCGCCACCAGCGCCTTGACGCTGTAGGCGTCGGCGTTGATGAAGGTGCGCAGCAGGTGGATGGAGGAGATGCCGATGATGGCCATGGCCAGCTTGACCTTGAGCACCGAGGCGTTGACATGCGACAGCCATTCCGGATGGTCGGGATGCTGCTCCAGGTAGGTGCGCGACACGAAGGTCTCGTAGCCGCCGACGATGACCATGATCAACAGGTTGGCGATCATCACCACGTCGATCAGGCTCAGCGCCACCAGCATGATGGTGGTCTCGCCCAGGCGCGCGTGCCCGGCGCCTGCCTCGGCCGCGGCCGCCTGGCCGGCGGCCTGGCCTTCCAGCAGGTGCTGCAGCGCCTGCTGGCTGCCCAGGGCCGCGCGCACCAGGTCGATCAGCTCGGCCCAGAAATGCACCACGTACACGCCCAGGGCGACGATCAGGCCCAGGTACAGCGGCAGCTGCAGCCAGCGGCTGAGGAACAACAGGCGCGCCACCGGAGGAATCGGCGGGGTGGCGGGCGCGGGAGTCTGGGCTTGGCTCATGGATGCGGGCTTCGGGCAGGGGACGACGGCGGCGGCGCGCCCAGCATAGCCACAGCCTCGGCGCGCCGCGAATGATTCCAAGTGTAAACGTGGGGCGCTGGCGCGGCGTTGCGTGCGCAAAGCCCGCGGGAGCGTCGCGTTGCGCGACGTCAGGGCGCTGTAAGAGCCGGGAGTACACAATCAGCCTTCCACAGCCTACAGTGGGACCGGACAGCGGGCGCGCGAGAGCCCGCCGGGTACCCGAATGCGGCACGAACCGCCCAACACTCTGGAGACAGCCATGAGCGAACAACAAGCCCCCGAACACCAGCCGCTGAAGACCTACTACCCGTCGGCACAGGCGGTCGACGGCGCGCGCATCTCGGGCATGGACGCGTACCGCGCGCTGGTGGACGAGGCCGAACGCGACTTCGAGGGCTTCTGGGCTCGCCTGGCGCGCGAGGGGCTGAGCTGGCACAAGCCCTTCACCCACACCCTGGACGCCAGCGGAGCGCCCTTCTACAAGTGGTTCAGCGACGGGCTGATCAACGTGTCCTACAACTGCCTGGACCGCCATGTGGAGGCCGGCAAGGGCGAGCGCACCGCCATCGTGTTCGAGTCGGACGACGGCAAGGTCACCCGCGTGAGCTACCGCGAGCTGCTCGAGCGTACCTGCAAGATGGCCAACGGGCTCAAGAGCCTGGGGGTGAAGAAGGGCGACCGCGTGGTGATCTACATGCCCATGTCGGTCGAAGGGGTCGTGGCCATGCAGGCCTGCGCGCGCATCGGCGCCACCCATTCCGTGGTGTTCGGCGGTTTTTCGGCGCAGTCCCTGCGCGACCGCATCGAGGATGCCGGGGCGGTGCTGGTGATCACCGCCGACGAGCAGCGCCGCGGCGGCAAGTCGCTTGCGCTCAAGGCCATCGTCGACGAGGCCCTGGCGCTGGGCGGCTGCGACACCGTGCGCAACGTGGTCGTGTACCGGCGCACCGGCGGCAACGTGGCCTTCAATCCCAAGGGCGATCTGTGGCTGCACGAGCTGGTCGAGGCGCAGGCCGCGCAGTGCGCGCCCGAGTGGGTCGAGGCCGAGCATCCGCTGTTCCTGCTCTATACCTCGGGGTCCACGGGCAAGCCCAAGGGCGTGCAGCATTCCACCGCGGGCTATCTGCTGTGGGCCCAGCTGACCATGCAGTGGACCTTTGACATCCGTCCCGACGACCTGTTCTGGTGCACGGCGGACATCGGCTGGGTCACCGGGCACACCTACATCACCTACGGGCCGCTGGCCTGCGGCGCCACCGAGATCGTGTTCGAGGGCGTGCCGACCTTCCCCGACGCGGGCCGGTTCTGGAAAATGATCCAGGACCACAAGGTCACGATCTTCTACACCGCGCCCACGGCCATCCGCTCCCTGATCAAGGCGGCCGAGGCGAACCCCGCCGCGCATCCGCGCAACTACAAGCTGGATTCGCTGCGTATCCTGGGCACGGTGGGCGAGCCGATCAACCCCGCCGCCTGGGAGTGGTACTACGAGAACATCGGCGGCAGCCGCTGCCCGGTGGTCGACACCTGGTGGCAGACCGAGACCGGCGGGCACATGATGACCCCGCTGCCGGGCGCCACGCCGATGGTGCCGGGCTCGTGCACCCTGCCGCTGCCGGGCGTGTTCGCCGAGGTGGTCGACGAGACCGGGCACGACCTGCCCTGGGGCACCGGGGGCATCCTGGTGATCAAGAAGCCCTGGCCCTCGATGATCCGCACCATCTGGGGCGACCCGGAACGCTTCAAGAAGAGCTACTACCCGGAGGAGCTCAAGGGCTACTACCTGGCCGGCGACGGCGCCATCCGCGATCCCAACACCGGCTACTTCACCATCACCGGGCGCATCGACGACGTGCTCAACGTGTCGGGCCACCGCATGGGCACGATGGAGATCGAATCGGCGCTGGTGTCGCACCCGCTGGTGGCCGAGGCCGCGGTGGTGGGGCGTCCGGACGAGCTTACCGGCGAGGCCATCTGCGCCTTCGTGGTGCTCAAGCGTCCGGTGCCCACCGGCGAGGAGGGGGTGCAGATCGCCAACGAACTGCGCAACCACGTGGGTCGGGAGATCGGCCCCATCGCCAAGCCCAGGGACATCCGCTTCGGCGACAACCTGCCGAAGACGCGTTCGGGCAAGATCATGCGCCGCCTGTTGCGTACCCTGGCCAAGGGCGAGCAGATCACCCAGGACACCTCGACCCTGGAAAACCCGGCCATCCTGGAGCAGCTGGCGCGCAACCACTGAAGCTGCGCGCGGGCGGGGCCGGCGGCTCAGGCGGCGGGCAGTGGAACCGCCAGCAGGCCGCTGCGTCCCGGCACGCTGCCCATGCCCACCTCGCGCACCGGGAGTTCGCGCGGGTTCAGCGTGGCGGCGTAGCCGCCCAGGGTGCCGATGCGCAGTCCCGCGGCCATCCAGCCCTGCAGCAGGGACTCGAACACGGGGCTGAGCTGGCCGCCCTCGAGTTCGGCGTGCAGGGTGTAGACATGGTCGCGCCCGTCCAGCGACAGGCGCAGCAGATGCTCGGCCACGTTGTCGGCCGTGATGCCGTCCACTCCGATCAGCTCGTCCAGCGTGGGCAGCGTGGTCGGCAGCTGCGGGACCTCGAGCACGCGCTGGCCGATGCGCGGCAGGAAGGGCGCGTCGCCGCGGCAGTCGGAGGCCAGGCTGAAGCCCAGCTCCTGTTCGAGTTCGTAGGCCTGGGGATTCATCTGCCAGCCGGCGGCGCCATGGACTTCCGGCGCGCGCCCGAACACCTCGCCGAAGCGCTGGATCGCCAGCTGCAACTGGCGTCGGGTCCATTCACGGTCGCGGCGCGCGACGTGGTCCTGCCACAGCACGTGGTCCCAGGTGTGCACGCCCACTTCGTGGCCGGCACGCCAGCAGGCGCGCATCGGCTCGGCCGCGCGGCGGCCGATGTCGGGGCCGGGCAGCAGCGTGCCGTACAGCAGGGTGCGCAGGCCGTAGTTGCTGCCCACCGAGGTGCGGCGCACCTTGGCGAGGAAACCGGGGCGGAAGATGCGCTTGAGCGCGCGCCCGGTGTGGTCCGGGCCGAGACTGAACAGGAAGGTCGCGCGCAGATCGTGGCGCGCCAGCTGGCGCAGCAGCGCCGGCACCCCCTCGAGGGTGCCGCGCAGCGTGTCCACGTCGACCTTGAGGGCGATGCGGGGCATGAGGGGCTCGACGGTGCGCGGATCCGCCTCAGTTTCCGGCTTCGTCGACCAGCGCGCGGGCCTGCGCGATCTGGCCGCGGTAGGCCTCGAAGATCTTGCGCAGCGCCGTGTCCATGTCGGTGCGAGGCGCCCACGACAGGTCGCGCATGGTGTTGGCGATCTTGGGCACGCGGTTGGGCACGTCCTGGTAGCCGGCACCGTAGTAGGCGCCGGAGCTGGTTTCCACCAGCTGCACCTTGTGCGCGGTCTCGGCGTATTCGGGAATGCTGGCGGCCATGCGCAGCATGCGCTCGGCCAGGTCGCGCACCGAATGGTTGTTCGCCGGGTTGCCGATGTTGTAGATCTGGCCGCTGGCCACGCCGGCCGGGTTCTCGATGATGCGCATCAGCGCGTCGATGCCGTCGTCGATGTCGGTGAAGGCGCGCTTTTGCATGCCGCCGTCGACCAGGCTGATGTTCTCGCCGCGCACGATATGGCCCAGGAACTGGGTGACCACGCGCGAGCTGCCTTCCTTGGCCGAGAAAATGGTGTCCAGTCCGGCGCCGATCCAGTTGAAGGGGCGGAACAGCGTGTAGTCCAGCCCTTCCTGCTGGCCGTAGCCGGCGATCACGCGGTCCATCAACTGCTTGGAACAGGCGTAGATCCAGCGCGGCTTGTTGATGGGGCCGTACACCAGCGGCGAGGCCTCCGGGTCGAATTCCCCGTCCGGGCACATGCCGTAGACCTCGGAGGTCGAGGGGAACACCAGGCGCTTGCGGTGCTTGACGGCGGCGCGCACGATCGGCAGGTTGGCCTCGAAGTCCAGCTCGAACACGCGCAGCGGGGCCTTCACGTAGGTGGCCGGCGTGGCGATGGCCACCAGCGGAAGGATCACGTCGCACTTGCGCACGTGGTATTCGATCCATTCCTTGTTGATGGTGATGTCGCCCTCGAAAAAATGGAACCGCGGCTTGTCGAGCAGGTCGGCGATGCGGTCGGTGTTCATGTCCATGCCGTACACCTCCCAGTCGGTGGTGCCGAGGATGCGCTTGGACAGGTGGTGGCCGATGAAGCCGTTGACTCCGAGGATCAGGACTTTTTTCATGGTGTATGGTGCAAGAGATGTGCGATGCGTTGCGGCTCCAGGGCCAGGCCGGGCTGCGCGCTGTCCCAGACCTGTTGCAGGTGCAGCACGCCGCCGTCGCCGCAGCGGGCCAGCAGCGCACCCGCGCGCCAATGCGGGCCGTGGCCCGCTCCGGGTTCCAGCGCGGCGGCCAGCGCCGGCGCCGCGTGGCGGGCGCGCGCCACCAGCAGGCGGCGTCCGCCGAGCTCGAAGAAGGCTCCGGGGTAGGGAGGCGCCACGGCTCGGATGAGGTTGTAGATCTGCGCGGCCGGCAGGCTCCAGTCGATGCGGCCGTCCTCGGGCTTGCGGCCGCCGAAGTAGCTGCCCTGCTCGAGGCGGTTGGGGCGTCTGGGAATCTCGCCGCGCAGCAGCGAGGGCAGCACCTGCCACAGCGCGATCTCCGCGGCCACCGTGACCTTGTCGAAGACCTCGCGCGCGGTGTCGTCGGGCAGGATGGGCACCGCCTGCTGCGCCACGATGTCGCCGGCGTCGGGCTTGGCCTGCATCAGGTGCAAGGTGGCGCCGGTCTCGGTCTCCCCGTGCAGCACGGCCCAGTTCACCGGCACGCGCCCGCGGTAGCGCGGCAGCAGCGAGCCGTGCATGTTCAGCGCCGCCACCCGCGCCGCATCCAGCACGGCCTGCGGCAGCATGCGCCGGAAGTAAAACGAGAACACGTAGTCGGCCCGCAGCGCCCGCACCCGCTCGATCTGGGACTCGTCGAGCCCCTGGTCGACCAGCACCACGGGAATGCCATGCTCGGCTGCCACATCGGCCACCCGCTCGAACCAGAGGTTCTCGCCGGGATCGTCGGGGTGCGTGAGCACCAGCTCCACGCGCATGCCGCGTGCCAGCAGGGTGCGCAGGCAGCGCGCGCCCACGTTGTGGTAGGCGAACACCACCGCGCGCAGGGCCTGCGCCGAAGCCTGCGGGGGGGCCGGGATCATCGCGCCTGCGCCGCCTCGGCGGTGTCGTCGAGCACGGCCTGCACCACGTAGCGCGGGCGCCCGCGCACCTGTTCGTAGATGCGCCCGATGTACTCGCCCAGCAGGCCCATGCTGAACAGCAGCACGCCGAGCAGGCAGAAGGTGATGGCGAACAGCGTGAACACGCCCTGGACCTGCGAGCCGAACAGCAGCCGGTCGATCATCAGCAGCACGAACAAGGCGCCCGAGGCCAGCGCCAGCGCGATGCCCAGGAAGGACATGAACTGCAGCGGGATCAGCGAGAAACCGGTGACCAGGTCGAAGTTCAGGCGCACCAGCTTGAACAGCGAGTACTTGGATTCACCGGCCGCGCGCTCCTCGTGCCCCACCTCGATTTCCGTGGGATTCAGGGAGAAGGTGTAGGCCAGCGCCGGCACGAAGGTGTTGACCTCGTTGCAGCGGTTGATGGTGTCGACCACATGGCGCCCGTAGGCCCGCAGCATGCAGCCCTGGTCGGTCATGCGCACGTGGGTGATGGTCTCGCGCAGCCGGTTCATCCACAGGCTGGCATTGCGCCGGAACCAGCTGTCCTGGCGCTGGCGACGAATGCTGCCGACATAGTCGTGGCCTTCGCGCATCTTGGCCACCAGCCTGCCGATCTCCTCCGGAGGATTCTGCAGGTCGGCGTCCAGCGTGACGATGATCTCGCCGCGGCAATGCTCGAAGCCGGCCAGGATGGCCATGTGCTGGCCGTAGTTGCCGTTGAACAGGATCACCCGGGTCACATCCGGGCGCTCGCGCTGCTGCGCCGCCAGCAGCGCCGCCGAGCGGTCGCGGCTGCCGTCGTTGATGAAGATCACCTCGTAGCGCTCGCCCAGCGCATCGAGCGCCGGGTACAGGCGCGCGAACAGCGCGCCCAGGCCGTCCTGCTCGTTGTACACGGGCACGACCACCGAAAGTGCGGGTTGCATGGAAGGCTGCTGGCTCATACCCCGAATTCTCGCAGCACTGCCGAAAGTTCACGAAGGACTCGTTCGACGTCCCCGTCGCGCATCGAGGGAAACAGGGGCAGCGTGAGGATGCCGGCGCCCACGCGCTCGGCCTGCGGGAAGTCGCCCGGGGCGAAGCCGAGCTTGCGATACAGGCTGAACAGGTGGATGGGCGGATAGTGCGCGCCGCTGCCGATGCCGCGGTCCTTCAGCGCCTGCATCACCGCGGCGCGCGGCGCCTGCGCGGGCAGCACCACCTGGAACATGTGCCAGTTGGAATCGCTGAACTCGCGCGGGGGCAGCTGCACGCCGCGCGCGCCCAGCCCGGCCGCGTCCGCGGCCTCGAAGTAGGCCCGCGCCAGCTCGCGCCGGCGCGCGTTGAAGGCCTCCACGCGCTGCAGCTGGCCCCAGCCCACGCGGGCGGCCACGTCGGTCAGGTTGGCCTTGCCGCCCACCAGGTCGA
>JAKBBK010000095.1 GCA_021808525.1 Pseudomonadota bacterium | reverse complement strand
TCTTCACTGCCATGTCGATGACTCCTTGGGTATGGGGGGCCGAGAGTCGTCGCGTAGGTCGCTGCCTCCAGGCTTGGCGTAACCATAACCATCGACTGAAATAAAGACAATTTACATCTACGACATCGTAAGTTAGTTTTTTTAACCTATGAGTCCAGGCCCGATGCCGTGGACGTTCCGAGGGGCCGGGAGCGCGAGGTAGCATGAGCGCCCATGTCCCGGAGGAACCTGCCCGAACGACTGCGCTCGCTGGCCCGCCGCGGCGGCATCCTGCTGGGGATGCTGCTGGCGGGCTCTGTCTGCGCGCCCTGGGCCGCGGCCATCCAGCCCGCCACGTTCACCGTGGTGGTGCCCTTTTGTTCGGCGCCCGGGGGCCACCCTGGCGGGCATGTCCCGCAGCGCCGGACGCGGCTGAGTTTCACCGGCACCCCCTGCAGCGCGGGTGCCTCGGGGGTCGCTCCGCCGCCCCGGCAGTCCGCCGTGGCCGCCCCGGCGGCCCGCAGGGTGCGCATCGCGCGCCTGGCGCCATTCGCGCCCGCGCGGTCGGCCCGTGCACGGCGGCCCCAGCCACGCGCTCCTCCGGTACTTCAGCAACCTGCCAGCACGCTGGGCTGAACCCCCGGCTCGCCGCCGCGAGCGCGATGTCCTGGTCGCGCCTCGGGCGAACCGGAGGCCCGCACTCCGAACCCGATTGAAAACTGGACCTGATGATGAACTTCTCCACTTCCTGGCGCGCCTCGGGCCGCCGCTCCTGCCTGGCCCTGCTGGCGGCCCTGCCGCTCGGCCTCGCCACCACCGCCTTCGCGCAGCCGCCCGCCTCGGTGCACGTATCCGAGGCCTGGATCCGCTGGCTGCCCGCCGGGCTTCCCGCCGGCGGCTACATGATCCTGCACAACGATTCCGGCCATCCCGTGGCGCTGGAGCAGGCGTCGAGCCCCGACTACGGCCAGACCATGCTGCACCACAGTGAGATGCAAAACGGCACCATGCGCATGCTGCCCGTGCACAGCGTGGAGATCCCGGCGCATGGCCAGCTGGAATTCAAGCCGGGCGGCTACCACATCATGCTCATGCAGCCGCGTCACGACGTGCACCCTGGCGACCAGGTGCCGGTGACCCTGCGCTTCTCCGACGGGGAGCAGCTGCGGGTTCCCTTCGAGGTGCGCAAGCCCGGGGCCTCGAGCGACATGCAGGAGCATGGCGGCATGCAGGGCATGCCGATGCCCGGGCAAGGCAAGTAGGGCCAGCGCCCGCGGGGCCGGCCCCGCGGGCCGGGCGCTTCAGGGCGCTTCGCGCCAGCCTTGCTGCCGCTTGCGCGCAAGCGCCTGGGCGAGCGCGAGGGGCACGGGCTCGCTCCTGCGACGCCCGCGACGCTCCAGGCCCAGCGCGGCGATGACCTGCTGGGGGCTGGGCGCCCGCCGGGCACAAAGCCCCGCCGCGGCCAGTCGGATGTCCCGCGCGCTGGCGTGGGCGATCAGCCAGCGAAGCTGCGCGGCATCCCGCGCGCTGTCGATGCGAACGCCGAAGCTCAGCAGATCGGGTTCGTCATGCGTGACCTGTTCATGCATCGTCGGGTCCCCCTCGGGATCGGGATCCCGGAGGTGCCGGCGCGCGGCCCGAGGGATCAGGACAGGAGCTTGCACGATACCACGCCGGCGTGACCGGACCATGACGGTGCGCAGGCTCCGCGCGGGCGCGGCCCGGCGGCTCAGGAAGCCAGGGCCCTGGCGCGGAACTCCCTGGGGGTCTCGCCATAGCGGGCCCTGAACAGGCGGCTGAAGTGCGCGGCCTGGCGGAAGCCGCAGCGATAGCACAGCTCGGCGATGCCGTGCGCGCGCTCGGCGGGGTTGGCAAGCATCTCGCGACACTTGAGCAGGCGCTGCTCGAAAATGGTGGATTCGACTGAAATTCCCGCCTTACCCAGAATCTTGTACAGATAACGGGTGGAGATGCCGCAACCCCGGGCGATGCTCTCGGCGTCCAGCCCCGGATCGGACAGGTGCAGCCGGATATACGCCAGGATGCGCGTGCGATGCGCGATGCTCACGCTGCTGTCGTCTTCCGAGGCCTGGCCCTGCTCGTCGCGCAGCAGGAACATGGATACCAGATCGATGAACTGCTCGCACATGGCGGACAACTCGTCGTCACGCCAGGAATCGAGATTGTCGAACATCTGGCTGAAATAACTGCGAAGCATGGACCCCTTGAGCGAACCCGCGAGATCCATCTTGCAGAACGAGGGCAGGTTCCTGCTGCGCAGCAGCAGGGCCGAACTCGGAATCGAGATGCTGAGGCTGCGAAAGCCGTTCTCGCCATGGGCCAGGGCCTTGTACGGCAGGCTCTGGTTCATCAGGTACACGCAACCCGGCGCCACGTCGAAGCACTCGCCGCGGCGCTCGACGCGCAGCGGCCCCGATAGCGGCATGCCGAAGGTGTAGAACTCCTCGTTCAGGCAGGAGGCGTTGCCGCGCGTGCGCTCGATGTTCTGGCCCGCGTAGAGCAGGTCGTTGAACTGCAGGCCCGCGCGGCGCTGGTAGCGCAGCTGCCCGGTGAAATGGCCGTCCCTCGGCTGCACCTCGAAGGGGCCGAAGGCGTCGGCCATGGCCGCGCGCCAACTGTCGCAGCGATCGATTCCGGCGATCGCCAGGCTCGTGTAGCCCATGAATGTGCCCTCCTCGCCCGGCGCCGTCGTTTGACCCAGGCTGCCCATCTTCTTGCACCGCAGTGCACTGCACCGGAAAACCGCTTGCGGCGAACCTTTCGAAGCCTACACTCGGCTCGCCTCGGAGACATCGGCATTAACCCGCGAGCCCGTTATATGAAAACACAGGGACACCCAGGTACGCCCACGGTTGTTCAGGAATGCGCCCCCGCCTTCGCGTCGCATTACCTGCGCTGCTCAAACCACGAGATTCATTATCTCGACTGGGGCGACTCCAAAAATCCGACCATTATCATGTGGCATGGTCTCGCACGCACCTGCCGGGATTTCGACGTGCTGGCCGCGAGATTATCAAGACGCTTCCGGGTCATCTGCCCGGATACCCTGGGCCGGGGACTCTCGCAGTGGAGCTCGGTGCCGGCGCGCGACTACTGCATGGACGCCTACGTGGCGCTGGCCGGCGAACTCGTCGAGGCCCTGGGGCTGCGTCGCCTGCACTGGATCGGCACCTCCATGGGCGGGGCCATCGGCCTGCGCGCCGCGGCGGGCCCGCTGCGCGAGCGCATCGCCACGCTGGTGCTCAATGACATCGGCCCGACCCTGCCGAGCGTGGCGGTGGAGCGCATCCGCGACTACGTCGGGCGACCGCCCAGCTTCGACACGGTGCTCGAACTCGAGGCCTGGATGCGCCAGGCCTACCTGCCCTTCGGCTGGCAAAGCGATGCGCAATGGCGAAGCATGGCCGAGCACTCGCTGCGGCGCCTGCCCGACGGACGCCTCGGCCTGCACTACGACCCCGCGATCGCCGCCCAGCTCAGCACCCGACCCGAGGACTTCGAGCTGTGGGCGGCCTACGACTCGCTGCGACAACCCGTGCTGCTGCTGCGGGGGGCCGACTCCGACCTGCTGAGCCCGGAGATCGCCGAGGCGATGACCCGCCGCGGCCCGCGCGCCAGGCGTGTGGATTTTGCCGGCTGCGGCCACGCGCCGGCGCTCAACGTGGACGACCAGATCCACGAAATCGAAGGCTTCCTGCACCTGCACGCAAGCCATGGCCTCACCCAGACCCTCAGGAGACAAGAACCATGAAGCCCCGCCTCAGCGCCAGCACTCTCGCCAGCGCCCTCGCCTGCTCCCTGGCCGGTGCCCTCGGCATCGCGCCGGCGGCCCACGCCAGCACCGGCGTGCAGCTCTACGGCACCATCGACCTGGGCGTGACCCACTTCAGCGGCCTGGCGCCTTCCTCCGGCGGCTCGGCCGGGCAGACCGTGAGCACCACCGGACTGAGCTCCGGCGGGCAATCGGCCTCGCGCATCGGCATTTCCGGCAGCGAGGACCTGGGCGACGGCGTGGTCGCGCTGTTTCGCGCGGAAACCGGCTTCTGCGCCACCGGCGGCCAGGTCGGCGCGAGCGCGACCGGTTTCGCCGGCAGGGCCTCGGCCGGCGACAGCGCCTACTGCAGCGGCACCGGGTTCATGGGCCGCCAGGACTACATCGGGCTCGCCGGGCATTTCGGGACCTTCCTGGCCGGACGCCTGATGAACCTGGCCTACCTGAACGAGAAGGCGGCCGATCCCTTCGCCATGGGCATGACCGGCAACTACAACAACATCAACACCGAGCTGTCCGGCGCCGCGCTGGAGACCAACCAGACCCTGGCCTACGTATCCCCCGCCTTCCACGGGCTCGACACCACGCTGGGCTACGCCTTCAACGTGCTGCCCGACTACTACATCGTCACCGCCACCCACCAGCAGCAAAACGCCGTGAAGACCTGGGTGGCGGGCCTGAACTACCGCGCCGGCGGCGCCTTCGCCGCGGTCGACTTCCAGTTGCTGGACGATTTCGTGGCGCCGCCCGGCGGCAACGGCATGCAGACCGGCGCGCTGAAGATGTACCAGGTCTCCGGCGGTTATGACTTCGGCATGCTCAAGCTCAGCGCCCTGTACGGGCATACGCAGATGGACTACTTCAGCGGCGACAACACCTCCTGGCTGCTGGGCGCGACCATTCCGCTGGGGGCCGGCGACATCCTCGCCTCGCTGGACGAGAGCAAGTTCGGCCTGGGCGACCCCGCGGCGCCGCGGGCGAAGCAATATGCCATCGGCTACACCTATTCGCTGTCGAAGCGCACTAACCTGTACGCCTCGTACGCCCATGTCAGCAACGACGTGGGCTCGACCCGCGCGGTCGGCGACGCCACCGACGGATTCACCGGCGTGTCCGGCCAGGACTCCACCGGCATGGCCCTCGGCATCCGCCACGACTTCTGAATCCCCCCAGAGGAGACATCGCATGAACACCTTCCGCAAAGCCCTGGGCGCGCTGCTCGCGGCGCTGCCCCTGCTGGCACCCGCGGCCGCCCGCGCCGCGGCGGCGCCGCCCATCGAGATCGCCCACATCTACGGCAAGAGCGGCCCGCTGGCCGTGTACGGAGACCAGATCCAGCGCGGGCTCGAGCTCGGGCTGGATTACGCCACCCAGGGCACCGACCAGGTACTGGGACGCAAGGTGGTGATCCGCGTGCTCGACGACCAGGGCAAGGCCGGGCGCGCACGCGCCCTGTTCCAGCAGGAGCTGGCCGACCCGCGGGTCGCGCTGGTGACGGGCCCGGTGAACTCGGGCAATGTGCTGGCGGTGCTGCCGCTGGCGGCCCAGTACCACAAGATCGTCATGCCCGAGGGCGTGGCCGACTCGATCACCGGCAAGGATTTCAATCCCTACGTGTTCCGCATCGGTCGCAACTCCTCGCAGGACGCCATCGCCCAGGCCCTGGCGCTGGGCGGCAAGGGGGTGTGCGCCTCGGTGCTGGCGCCGGACTACGCCTTCGGGCATGACGGCGCCGCGGCCTTCAAGACCGCGCTGCAAGGCGTGGGCGGACGGGTCATCTCGGAGGAATTCCTGCCCGGCAACACCACCGACTTCACCGCCGGCGGCGAGCGCCTGATCAACGCCCTCAAGGGCGTCAGCGGCTGCAGCGGCAAGTACATCTTCGTCATCTGGGCCGGCGCGGCCAACCCCTTCGGCGGGCTGCAGGCCCTGAACCCGCAGGCCTCGGGAATCCACATCACCTCGGGAGGCAACATCCTGCAGGCACTGGCGCTGTACAAGCCGGTGGTGGGCATGCAGGGAGCCGCGTACTACTACTTCAAGCTGCCCCACAACCCGGTCAACGACTGGCTGGTGGCCGAGCACTTCAAGCGCTACAAGTCGCCTCCCGACTTTTTCACCTGCCAGGGCTTCGCCGAGGCCCAGGCCATCGTCGCCGCGCTGCGCAAGGCCGGCTCCACCGACACGCCCAGGCTGATGAAGGCACTGCAAGGCCTGAGCTTCGAATCGCCCAAGGGGAAGATCACCATTCGCGCGCGGGACCACCAGGCCATGCAGGACATGTACCACTTCGAGGTGGTGCTCGACCCCGCGGCCACCTTCAGCGGCGGCGTGGCGCTGAAACTGGTCAACGTGATTCACGCGAGCCAGATGCATGTGCCCATCGAGAATCGTTGAGCCCACGCGGGGCCGGGCCGCGCCCGGCCCCGCGACGGCGGCTCCCGCGGCCCTCGAGGCGCGCGGCCTGACCCTGCGCTTCGGCGGACACGTGGCGGTGCGAGAGGTCTCGTGCGCGCTGCCGCGCGGCTCGCTCACCGCCATCGTCGGCCCCAACGGGGCCGGCAAGACCAGCTTTTTCAACCTGCTGTCGGGCCAGCTGCGGCCCACGGCCGGAAGCATCCACCTGTACGGACAGGACGTGACCGCCCTGTCCGCGGCCCAGCGCGCGAGCCTGGGCATCGGCCGGGCCTTCCAGCTCACCACGCTGTTCCCGGCCCTGAGCGTGCTGGACAACGTGCGCCTGGCGCTGGAGCGCCAGCGCCGGCGCAGCTGGCGCCTGCTGAGCATCGCCGCCGACGACGTGCCGGGCATCGAGCAGGCGCGGCACTGGCTGGGACGCACGCGCCTGCTGGACCGCGAGCACGAACCGGCGGCGCAGCTCTCGCACGGAGACCAGCGCAAGCTGGAAGTGGCGATGCTGCTGGCCATGCGACCCCGCGTGTTCATGTTCGACGAGCCCACGGCCGGCATGAGCGTGGACGAGGTTCCGGTGATCCTGGAACTGATCCAGGAGATCAAGGACGACCCGATGAACACCGTGCTGCTGGTGGAACACAAGATCCAGGTGGTGCGCAGCCTGGCCGATCGCATCCTGGTGCTGCACAACGGCGAGCTGCTGGCGCAGGGCGACCCGGCCGAGGTGATGGATTCGCCACTGGTGCGCGAGGCCTACCTGGGCCTGGCGGGAGCCCGGTCGTGACGGCGCTTCTGCAAATGCGCGGGGTGCACACGCGCATCGGCAAGTACCACATCCTGCACGGCGTCGACCTGGAGGTCGAGCAAGGGCGCATCGGCGTGCTGCTGGGGCGCAACGGCGCCGGCAAGAGCACCACGCTGCGCACCATCATGGGCCTGTGGCGCGCAGCCTCGGGCAGCGTGCGCTTCGACGGGCGCGAGCTGACCCAGCTGCAGACGCCGCGCATCGCGCGCGCCGGCATCGGCTACGTGCCCGAGGACATGGGCATCTTCAGCGGGCTCAAGGTACGGGAGAACCTGCTCGTGGCCGCACGCTCGGGCCCCATGGACGAGGCCCGGCTGCAATGGATCCTGCAGCTGTTCCCGGCGCTGCACAAGTTCTGGGACACGCCGGCAGGCGCCTTGTCGGGGGGCCAGAAGCAGATGCTGGCCATCGCGCGAGCGCTGGTGGAGCCGCGCCGCCTGCTGTTGATCGACGAGCCGACCAAGGGCCTGGCGCCGGCGGTCATCCAGCACATGATCGAGGCCTTCCTGGAACTCAAGCGCAACGCCATCACGGTGCTGCTGGTGGAGCAGAACTTCCACTTCGCCAAGTCCCTGGGCGATACCGTGCACATCCTCGACGACGGCAAGGTGGTGTACCGCGCGAGCATGGCCGAGCTGGCCGGGGACGAACAGGCGCAGCGCCGCCACCTGGGACTGGGACTGGGAGAACATCAGTGACACCGAGCCAACGCGCCAGGCTGGCCAGGCTTTCGCCCTGGCTGCCGCTGGCGGCCATCGTGCTGTTCGGATTCGTGGGCATTCCCTGGTCCACCTGGATCACCCTGAGCGTGGCCGGTCTGGGCATGGGCATGATGCTGTTCGTCATGGCCACCGGCCTGAGCCTGAGCTTCGGGCTCATGGACGTGCTCAACCTGGGCCACGGCGCGCTGATCGCCATCGGCGGCTTCATCGGCGCCACCGCGGTCAGCGGCTACGAGTTCGGCGTCTGGCCCGCGCTGCCCTGGCTGCACTGGCACCCCGGGACGGAGCTGCAGGCCTCGATCGGAGGGCTCGCCTGCTGCCTGCTGGCGGCCGCGCTGGCCGGGCTGGTGGCGGCGCGCGTGGCACCCCGCCCGCGCGGCGGGCGCCGCCGCGCCACGCTGCCCGCGGGCGCCGCG
>JAKBBK010000028.1:34944-36529 GCA_021808525.1 Pseudomonadota bacterium | reverse complement strand
GGAGGACATGGTCCGCGATGAGCGTTGACGTCTACCGCAGGGTGGCCGCGACCGGTGGGTCGTTCTGGCTCCTGAAGATTCTCACCACCACGCTGGGCGATCTGTCCGGCGATGCGATGTCCATCTCGCTGCACCTGGGCTACCGGCTGTCGCTGGCGTTGGTGCTCATCGCCTCGATGCTGCTGCTGGTCGCGAAACTGCGATCGCGCCGATGGCATCCCTGGCTGTACTGGGCGATGATGCTGGGCAGCTCGGCGGTGGGCGCCGAGCTCTCCGACGGCATGTCCCGGGCCCTGCACCTGGGCAGTGCGTCCACCAGCGCGGTGCTGCTGCTCGGCCTGGTCGCGCTGCTGGCGGCCTGGTCGCTGGGGCAGGGCCTGCCGCGCATGAGCGGGGTCAGCACCCGCAAGGACGAAGCCCTGTACTGGGCGGCGGCGGTGCTCGCCAACGGCCTGGGGTCGGCGCTGGGGGACCTGGTGGGCGACCGGCTGGGGCTGGTCGGCGCGACGCTGGGCTTCGCCGTCGTGCTGGCCTTGCTGTGGGGCGCGTACAGAAGCACCCGCGTGGCTCCGCGGCTGTTGTTCTGGGCCGCCTTCACCCTGAGCCGGATTCCGTTCTGAGCTAGCCCGGGGCCCGAGCCCGGCTCAGGATGCGGTCGCGGCCCTGGCGATTTCGCGGGAAGCGGCCGCGCCGCGCACGCGGGCTCCGGCCACCTCGCTGCCCAGGAGCTTGGTCCAGCAGGGATTCCCGGCCTCGTTCACCACGACCTGGCGGGCGGCGCATTTGTGCACCGCCGCGGCGAGCATGTCCTGGAAGATGGAGACATGGCGCCAGCGCTCGCTCACCTGGGCTTCGGCCACGGTGAGGGTGCGGGATATCCGGTCGAATCGAAAGGTGATCCGGCCGAATACCTCCGACATGGCATCGTCCGCGAGAACGGCCACCAGGAACGCGCTGCGCGCCGCGCCGTCGATATCCGAGCCGAAGCAACGGATCGACGGAGCCGCGGCGGCCCCGGGCAGGAGCTGCCTGATTTTCCTGCGCAGATCGTTCAGCATGGTTCCTGGCCTGTTCCTCGTCTCCGCTCATGTCGCTTGCCGGGGCATGGCTGCCCTGCGACTGAAGTTTGGGGCCTGCGTCGCCACGGGACAAGCCGCTTGTCCGCAGGAAAGCGCCCTGGCCGAGAAATAAGTCCTCCTTTGCGTCGGGAGCTTGCACGCCGGGTGTTTCCGCGGGGCTTGTCGGGCCCTTGGGGAACGACCTCCGGGCCGATTCACAAGGCCTCCCGGGTTCCCGGACGTCGGCGGATATTCGGCGAGGGTATTCAATGTCGCGGGCCGGGGCGACGCGGGACATTTCATGGAAATCGTCATGCGCGCCTGCCGCTGGGAGGCATTTTGTCGGCGTTGCTGGCGTGTTAATTCCTCCTTAAACTGGCTCCATTCGGATATGCGCGTGGAAATCAATCGGTATCCGCGGCATGTCTTTGGAATCGTCAATATTGATGAGGATTTTTCCGCGCGGTATCGGGAAACGATCCTTTCTCCATCCCTTCATGAAAACCAGACCGTTTCGCGTAGGTGCC
>JAKBBK010000028.1:22236-34844 GCA_021808525.1 Pseudomonadota bacterium | reverse complement strand
TCCAGGCATTTTTTCGTGTTCTTCCTGCCCAACGGAACGACGCTGGACGTCCAGGGTGCCGGGGCCTATCACACCGCGGTTTCCGTCGGGGCCGGCGGGACCCTGGTTCCCTACGCGGTGGTCCCGCTGCCTTCCGATCCCCTGGACCAGATCGCCGCCGAGCATGAGGTGATGGAAGGGGTCGCCGACCCGAGCGGCTATCTGGGCTACGCCCAGGTCCAGGGAAGCGCCAGCGATCTCTGGGCTCCGATCGTCAACAACAGCAGCACGGAAATCGGGGATATGTGCGAGATGTACACGACCTCCGAATCCGATCTGTCGGGCTATGTGCTGCAGCCGATCTGGTCCAACCAGGCTGCCGCGCTGTTCCAGGATCCCTGTGTTCCCGGCTCGGCCATTTCCGGAGGGGCCTTGTTCGGCGCGGTGCCCGCGAGCTCCGCCATCGCCACGCTGAGTGGCTATCTCGGCAGCTTGCAGGGAGTCGTGGTGCCGGCCGGCAAGAGCGTCACGATTCCCATGGACCTGTTCGCCTCGTCGCCCAGCGTGGGCGCGATCACCCTGGGTGCCATGGTCAAGGCTGCCTACACCGGCTCGGGCTCCTACGATGTTTCGGGATGGAGCCTCAAGGTCGACCAGCAGGGCATCAACGGGGATACCGTGAACCTGAGCATCACCGCGCCGGCGGATGCCGGCCCCGGACTCTACGTGGTCGACCTGACGGTTGCCGACAACCAGGGGCAGGTGTTTTTCTGGCCGTTGGCGGTCGCGACCACGGCGAATTACACCTGACTGGCCCATCGGCCATGGCGTGGCCCGGTACGCGAGCCGAGCGGGAAGCCTGCCAGGGCTAGAAACGCACGAACTGGTCCTGGGCCGATGTCGGCTCGGTGCCGGGCAGGGAAGACGCGGGCGCGCGCTCCCGGCGCGAGCCCCCGCCAGTCGCCGCGAGCGCGGAGGCCGGGGAGGGGGCGCCGGGCTGGATTCCCTCGCCCCCGGGCAGGTGGAACTTGCCCACCTGCGCCTGCAGTTCCGCCGACTGTCCGTTCATCTGCTCGGCGGTGGCCGCCAGTTGCTCGGAGGCCGAGGCGTTTTGCTGGGTGGTGGCGTTGAGCTGGGACATCGCCTGGTTGATCTGCTCGATGCCGGTGGACTGTTCGGCGCTGGCCGCGTCGATCTCCTCGATGAGTTCGCTGGTGCGGGTGATCGCCGGAACCATCTGCGCCAGCAGCTCGCCGGCGCCTTCGGCCTGCTTGACCGAGCCCGAGGCCAGTTCGCCGATCTCGCGCGCGGCCACCTGGGCACGCTCGGCCAGCTTGCGCACCTCGGCGGCCACCACGGCGAAGCCCTTGCCATGCTCGCCGGCGCGCGCGGCCTCGATGGCCGCGTTCAGCGCCAGCATGTTGGTCTGGTAGGCGATGTCGTCGACGATGCCGATGCGCTCGGCGATGGCCAGCATGTCCTCGACGGTCTTGCGCACGGCCTCGCCGCCGTCGCGGGCCTGCTGGGCGGCCTGGCGGGCCATGCCCGCCGTCAGGCGCGCGTTGTCGGCGTTCTGCTTGATCGACGCGGCCGACTGTTCCAGCGTGGCCGAGGTCTGTTCCACCGAGGCGGCCTGCTCCGACGCGCCCTGGGACAGGCTCTGCGAAGTGCTGGACACCTGCCCCGAGGCGGAGGAGAGGTTGTCCGCCGCGGCGCGCACCGAGCCCAGGGTGAGGGCGAGCTTCTCGACCATCTCGCGCATCGCCGCGAGCATGCTGCGGGTGTCTCCCGGCCGCGTGGGCACCTGCACCGTCAGATCGCCCGCGGCGACCTTGCGCACGACCTCGACGGCCACCGCGGGCTCGCCGCCGAGCTGGCGCAGCAGCGCACGCAGGATCAGCCAGCCGCCGGCCAGCAGCAGCACGGCGATCACGGCGCTGACCAGCAGGAACTGGAGCATGCTGTGGGCCATGGCCTGCTGGGCGCTGGCGGCCCCGGCATGGGCCTGTTGCACGTTGTAGTCGAAGTGCGTGTCGATCTGCCTGGCCAGTCGATCCGCCATGGCGCTGTTGGCGGGCTGGAGTTGCTGGGTCAGGTCCATGTTGCCGCCGGCGATGGCGGCCAGGATCTGCGCGACGCTCTTGGAGTAGGCCTGCCAGGTGGCGCTTTCGGCCGCGAGCAGTTGCTTGTCCCGCGGGGCCCGGGCGGTGCGCGCGTAGTCGGACAGGGCCTGCTCGACCAGGCGCGAATCCTGCTGGATCCGGCTGCGCGCGTTGCGCAACTCGGAGGGACCGGGGTGGTTGACGACGTCGTTGGTCCAGCGGCGCACGCGCAGGACATGGTCGCGCAGGAGGTCGAGGTCGACCAGCGCGGGAACCGTGTGGACGTTGGCGAAGTTGGTGGACTCGAAGACCTGGTGGATCTGCGAGGATCCGAATCCGGAAAGGCCCAGCAGGCCGGCGATGGCGAGCCCGATGAGCAGGGCCAGGCGCTTGGCGACGGTCATGTCGTTCGGTGAAGTTGGCGGATCGCCCAATGATCAGCCTGCTTCCCGGAAATGACAAAGGGGAGAATACGCATTCCCCCCGTGCCGCGAATCCTCCTCGGGTCGGCGCTCCCGGGCGGGCCCGGAGCGCGCCGGCTCAATGCGCGAATTCGGTTCGCTGCATGCGCACCAGGGTTTCCAGCACGCGGATCTCGTCGGCGTCGAGTTGCAGGGCCGTGTCCACCCATTCGTCGACCACGGTGGCCAGTTCGGCGTAATCCAGAGGCTGCATGCGCAGGCGCGCGCGCTGCAGGGCCATGCGGGCCTTGCGTCGCTTGGCATGCTCGGCCACGAACTCACGCACGGCCGCTTCGCCGCGTCCGGTGGGGCAGATCTCGTCGATCACTCCCATCTCCAGCATCTCGGCGGCGGAGTAAATCTTGCCGCTGCGCATGATGCGCTCGGCGGCGGCCACGCCGATGCGGCGCGCCAGCAGGCTCATGCCCCCCGAGCAGGGGAACAGCCCGAACAGGATCTCGGGCAGGCCGAACTCGGCCTGCTCCTCGGCGATGATGAAATCGGCCGCCAGCGCCGCCTCGAAGCCGCCGCCCAGCGCGCGCCCCTGCACCAGCGACACGGTGGTGGAGCTGCGATTGAGCACGGTGGCCCAGCGATAGATCATGTCCAGGCACTGCATCGAATAGCGCCGCAGGGCGTGGGCGTCGCGGGCGCGGATGCACTCGAGGAAATGCGCCAGGTCGCCGCCCAGGCTGAAATACTCGGGGTGCAGCGAACGCAGGATCACGTAGTGCACCGGCTCCTCGCCGGCATCCCCCTCCCAGCGGGGCCCGAGGTCGTCGAAGTGCTCGGTCAGTGATTGCAGGGAGCCCAGGAGTTCCCGCGAGAAATTGTGCGGCTTGCCCTCGCGCGGGACCATGGAGACCCACAGCGCGGAACTGGCGCCGTCGAAGCGCGTCTGCACCAGCGCGCTCTCGGCCGGGGCCAGTTGCGGCAGGTATTTCAGTCGGGACAGGGTCTGCTGCGGGATCATGGTCGGAGGGGATTCGCAGATGCGCCTCCACAGGCGCTCGGAACCCTTCAAGCAAGGACGATGCCAGCAGCAACTTGCGTCCTCGGGCCCCTGTGCGCAAGGGCTTTGCGTCGCGGGGGAGGGTCGCGATCGTCAAGAATTTGACGATCGCGACTCGGTCCCCGGGGCTTTCGACGCGCCGCGGACCCCGGCGCGTCGGCTCCTTGGCGCCGGGCTCAGGCCGCGCGCACCACCAGCGCGGCGTTGATGCCGCCGAAACCCGCCGACAGCGACAGCGCGCGGCGCACCGTGCCGGGCAGGTTGGGCTGGGTGACGTGGTTCAGGCCCTCGCACTCGGGATCGATCTCGTCCAGGTGCGCGGTGGCCGGCACGAAGCCGTCGCGCATGGCCAGCAGGCAGGCCAGCATTTCCATGGCGCTGGCCGCCCCCAGCATATGCCCGTGCAGGGCCTTGGTGGAGCTCACGGGGATGCGCGCGCAGTGCTCGCCGAACACTTCCTTGAGCGAGGACACCTCCACCGGGTCGCCTCCCTTGGTGGCGGTGGCGTGGGCGTTGATGTAATCAATGTCTCCGGGGCCCACGCCGGCCTTGGCCAGGGCGGCGCGCAGCGAGGCGACCTGCCCGCGCTGGTGGGGCGCGCCGATGTGGTAGGCGTCGGAGGCGATGCCCCAGCCTTCGATGTAGCCCAGGATGTTCGCGCCGCGCGCCTCGGCGTGCGCCCGCGACTCCAGCATGAAGAACACGCTGCCTTCGCCGAGCACCAGGCCCGTGCGCTGGGCGGAGAAGGGCTTGCAGCTGCGCGAGGGGTCGGCGTCCACCTCCGCCAGCGCGCGCAGTCCGTCCCAGGCGCCGAGGAACACGGGCATCAGCGCCGATTCGGCGCCGCCGGCGAAGGCCATGTCGATCTCGCCGCTGGCGATGTGCCGGCAGGCGTCGGCGATCGCCGCGCCCGAGGAGGAACAGGCCGAGGAATGGCAGGCGGTGGGCCCGAACACCTTGTGGTGGATGGAAATGAAGGACGCGGCCGCGTTGTTCATGCACCCCATGATGACGTAGGGCTTGGTCGTGCGCCGTCCCTCGATATAGAACTGGCGGATTCCCTCCCATTCCGTTGTGCCGCCGCCGCGCACCGTGCCGTAAAACACCCCGGCACGTTCGCCGAGTGTGGAATAGTCCACAATTCCGGCACTTTCCGCGGCCTGCTTCGCCGCAACCAGGGCCATTTGGGTTGTACGATCGAGGAAAGGTAGTTCGACTCGGCTGAAGCGGTCGCGGAATTGCGCGTCGACCGGGGCGACCGGAAACGGGCGGGAAAGCTCCGGGGATTCGAAAACACGAACCCCGGAACGAAGGTTCGACAGGCTTTGGGACACCTCGGAAGCGCTGCTGCCGATCGGCGAGACCACACCGATCCCGGTGATTGCGATCTCACTCATCGGCGCGCGCCTCGACGTTGCGCGCGACCATGGCCGCGACGTCCTGCAGGGAGGGGTTCTTGGGCAGTTCGATCCGGCCCAGCTTGATTCCGATCGTGTCCTCGATGGTCATGATCACGTCCAGCACGGCCATCGAATCGAGCCCGATATCGGATACCGAAGTTTGGGGAGTCGCCTCGGAAAGATCGATGTCAAAGGTATCGAAAACGGTTTTCTTCAAGAGTTCGATAATATTTTCTTCAGTCCATCGGGCGTCCATCGAATTTTCCTGTAACATGGTTTGTTGCAGCCTAACCGAAACCGCGTGACAAGACAAGCACGAAGCCGCCGGGACTTTGATCAGGCGGGCTGCGGCGGCGGGTTCGCGAAGGTCGTGAGCTGTTGTGGAGTGGTAGCGCGGCGGTGCTGCGGCGAGTGGGTCGGTCGCATGCCCCTAACCTGTAGAAATCGAGGTGTTTCGCAATGGATCTTGGCAACATGAGCGATCGCTGGGGGCGCAAGCCGGTCGTGCTGATCGTCGATGACCAGCCGACGAATTGTCATCTGTTGACGGAAATCGCGCGCGGCTTCTGCCCGGAGGGCCAGGTCGTGGCCTTCTGCGACCCCTTCGCGGCCATCGAATTCGCGCAGGGCCACGACGTGGATCTGGTGCTCACCGATTATCGCATGCCGCAAATGACCGGTGTCGAGCTGGTGCGCGCGCTGCGAGGTCTGGAGCATTTGCATGAACCGCCCATCGTCTGCATCACCGCGGTGGAGGACGTGCAAATCCGGTACGAGGCCTTCGATGCCGGCGCCAACGATTATCTCAACCGCCCGCTTGATTACCGCGAATGCGCGGCGCGCTGTCGCAACCTGCTGAACATGCGTCGCTTCCAGCTGGCCACCCTGCAGCATGCCCAGTCGCTCGAGCGCAAGGTGGAGCAGGTCGTGCAGGACCTGCAGAAGAAGAAGATGGAGACCCTGCTGCGCCTGGCCAAGGTGGCCGAGCAGCGCGACACCGATACCGGCGCGCACCTGTCCCGCATCGGGCGCTACGCCTCCGTGCTGGCGCGCGGGCTGGGCTTCGACGACGGCTATGCCTCGATGATGGAACTGGCTTCTCCGCTGCACGATATCGGGAAGGTTGCGATACCAGACAGTATTTTATTGGCTAGACGAACCCTTACGGTGGAGGAATGGGATGTGATGCGCACCCATACCATCATCGGTCATGCCATGTTGGCGGGGGGCGACTCCGAGCCCCTGATGGTGGCTGCGGAAATTGCCCGCTCGCATCACGAGAAATTCGACGGAAGCGGTTATCCGGATCACCTTGCGGGAAATGACATCCCGGTTTCGGCGCGCATTCTGGCGGTGGTCGACGTATACGATGCGCTGACCTCGAGGCGCCCGTACAAGGAGCCCTGGAGCTACGAGCAGGCCGAGGGTTATCTGCGCGAGCAGTCCGGGAAGCATCTCGATCCGGATTTCGTGCAGGCATTCCTGTCGCACAAATCGCGGGTCCTGACCATCCAACGCACGTTCCAGTGAACCGGGAGCGCGCCGGGGCCTGCCCCGCCGCGTGGCCGAAAAAGGAATCCGACATGCAAAGGCCCGTCATATTCGATCGCGTCGCCGCATTGCGCGGCCAGGTGATCGTGCGCCTGGTTTTCGGCGGAGCGATCATTCTGCTGGGGCTCAGCGCCTTTCATTTCACCCACACCATGCCGCGCTACGCGGTCGCGGTCGGGATCGCGCACATGGTGTACGCGGGGGCGATCTACGGGGTCGGCCGGCGCCTGCATTTCCGCTTTCCGGACTGGCTGCTGCACCTGTGCGCGGTGGCCGACGCGGCGGTGCTGACCGGCTGGACCCTGGTGCTGGGGCCCTACGCGCAACTGGTGGTTCCTTTCTACGTGTTCTCGGCCATCGGCTACGGCATGCGCACGGGCAGCAAGGGCATCATGCACAGCTCGCAGGTGGCGTCGCTGGTGGGCCTGGCCATGGGGCCGCTGGTGCCCTACTGGCGCGATCACATCAGTTTCTGGCTGTCGTGCATGATCTCCATCGTGATCATCCCCGGCTATGTCGGGATCCTGATGGACAAGCTCTACCTGGCGCTGCGCTACGCGGAAAGCGAAAGCATGGCCAAGAGCGAGCTGCTGGCGCGGGCCAGCCACGAGTTGCGTACGCCGCTGGGGGGCATCTCCAACGCCGCGGAACTGCTGCGCAACGAGATTCCGAACCAGCGCCAGAAGCGCCTGGCCGAGACCATCCTGTCGCTGAGCTCGCATCTGCTGTCGGACATCAACGCCTTGCTGGACCAGAGCCGGCTGTCGGTGGGCAAGCTGACCCTGTCGGTCGACACCGTGGACCTGGAGCAGCAGCTGGAGGTGGTGCGCGCCTCGGTGGAAATGAAGGCCCAGAAAAAAGGCCTGGCGTTTTCCGCGACCCTGGATCCGCGCATCACCGACGCCGTGCTCGGGGACCAGCACTGGCTGGTGCGGGTGTTGATCAACCTGCTGGGCAACGCGGTGAAGTTCACCGACTTCGGCTCGGTGGCCCTGCAGATCTCCATGCTGCAGCAGCATGACGATGCCTACACCATCCGGTTCAGCGTCCGTGACACCGGCATGGGCATCGCCAAGGAGTTCCAGCAGCGCATCTTCGATCCCTTCGTGCAGGTTCCCGGGCATTCGAATGCCCATTCCGAAGGCGCCGGGCTGGGCCTGGCGATCAGCAAGCAGGCGGTCGAGCTGATGGGCGGGGACCTGCGCCTGATCTCGGAGATCGGCATGGGCAGCACCTTCTGGTTCGATCTGCGCATGCAGCGCACCCGCAAGGCCCGGCCCGAGGAGCGCTCGACCAGCCTGGACGACGAGCTGCTGGCCGAGGACGTGGATCGGCGGCGCATCCTGGTGGTGGACGACAACCAGACCAATCGCTACCTGCTGGAGGAACTGCTGCAGCGCGAAGGCCACTCGGTGGTCACGGCCGCCAGCGGAGAGCAGGCGCTGGACATTCTCTCCGGGCCGGATCGCTTCGACCTGCTGCTGCTGGACTACAACCTGGGCGCCATGGACGGCAGCGTGCTGCTGCAGACCTACCGCTTCGGGCGCCGCGACGCGGCTCCGGCCTATTTCCTCACGGCCGACGCCACCGCGGTGACCGGCGAGAAACTGCGCAACACCGGCGCGCTGGGCGTGCTGACCAAGCCGGTGCGCCTGCGGGAGTTGCGCGCGGCGATCCGCGCCGCCTGCGAAGGCGACAGCGAGGGCGATGTGCTGCTGGCCCAGGGCCAGGGCGAGGCGTCCGCGGCGAGCGCGGGGGTCCCGGCGGCCGCGCCAGGGGCCGGTGCCGCGCATCTGCGCCCCGTGCCGGTGGTATTCGTGGACCTGGCGGTGATCGACCGGCTGCGCCAGATCGGCACCCGCCAGGTGTTCATCAAGGAACTGCTGGACCGTGCCTCCGAGGACATCGAGGCCAACACGGCGCGCATCCTGGAAGCGCTGGCAGCGGGAGACGTGCAGGCGGCGCGCGACGCCGGCCATGCGCTCAAGGGCGTGTGCATGGAAACCGGCGCCATGCGCCTGATGAACATGGCCCTGGGCGTGATGCGCACCGAGGACGCCTACCTGCTGGAAAACCGCGCCCGCATCGCCGCCGAGTTGCGCGACACCAGCACCCGCACGCGCGAGGCCCTGCACGGCATCGTGGCCGAGACCATGCAGCAGGCCGCGGGCTTCTGACCGATGATGGTTTTCATGGCCGGGCTGCGCCCGGCCATGGGGTGTCTCAGGCGGCCGCGAGTTCGCGGGTGGCCTGCGCGTCGGCCTGGCGCAGGACTTCGGCGAGGGCTTCGCGCAAGTCCTCCAGACTGCATTCCCGCAGGGCCGCGCCCAGGCGCGACAGGGCCTCGCTGACCTGCCACTGCTCGGCGCTGCAACCGAACATGCGCTCGCTGCGCCGACCCAGGGCCAGCGCGAACTCGGTGCTGTAGCCCTGAGCGCTCCCCAGGCTGTTCATTCCCGGGGTGCGTCCCAGGGCCTTGAGCGCGCCGATCCAGCCCAGGTTGTGGGTCAGTCCCGCGAGGTAGGCGTCGAAGGCGTCCACGCCGCGATCGCCCGCCATGGCCTGGCACCAGTCGCTCTTGGTCTGCGCGTGGGCCCACAGGCGCGGCAGGGCCTGCCCGAGCAGCGGCTCGCGCAGGGTGTCGAACAAGGGCCGCACCAGGCTGGCGCTGACGGTGCGTCGCAGCCCGTCGATGCCCACGCGGGTCACCGCGCGTTCCAGTTCGGTGACCGGCGTGCCGTGCTGGTGACGCGCGGAGTTCGCCAGGCGCAGCACCTCCGCGGCCAGGTAGGGGTCGGCCCGGATCAGCGAGCAGGCTTCGCGCAGCGAGGCTTCGTCGTCGCGCAGGCAGGCCAGCAGGCGCGGCAGCACGGCCGGCGGGCGCGGAATCCAGCTGGCCAGCGCGCGCGGCGTCTCCAGCACCTGATCGATGCTGCGCAGCACCTCGCGCTCCACGGCGCTGATGCCGCGTTCGCTCACGCAGGTCTGCCCCGTGGCGTAGGCGAAAAAACGGCAGGCGTCGCCGGGTATGGCCGGGGCCGCAGGCGCGGGAGCCGGGCTTCGCTCCTGGCGGGCGGCGGGGGCCCGACGGCTCGGCGCCATGGCTTGCGCGGTCGCCGGCGCGGGGGGCCGGGGGGGCGCGACCGGGGGCGTGTCGGACCGCGTACCCGGTTGCGTACCCGGCTGCGTGACCGGTTGCGTGACCGGTTGCGCGCCTGTGCGCAGTCCGAGGCGGCGTGCAAGATCGAGAAGGCCCATGGTCTGGTTTTCGTGTTCCCGTTGTCGCCAAGTTCGTGCGGGGGCTTGCCTGGCACGCGGCGCGCGCGCCCCGCTTCTACTGTAACGAAGCCTCCGGGCTTGCACAGCCACCGTTTCGCGGGGGCGGGGCCGGCGGCCCGTCGGGCAGGGGGAGTTCACAACGCAGCTCGGTGCCCCCGGCGCCGCGGCGACGCACGTACAGGCGCGCGCCCATCGCGTCCGCCCGATAGGCCATGATGTGCAGGCCCAGGCGCCCACGCCGGGCGGCGGGGTGCTCGATACCGCGCCCGTCGTCCAGCACCTGCAGTACCAGGGCATGGTCCCGCGGCTCCAGACGGATCTGCAGGGTCGTGGCCGCGGCGTGGCGCAGCGCGTTGGCCACGCCCTCCTGCGCGATGCGGAACAGGTGGCGCGCCTGCTCGGCGAGCGGCAGCTCGAGCTGCTGCGGCCCCGCGTAGTGGCAGGCCAGTCCCGTGGTCTCGCGCACCTGCCTGGCCAGCTCGCGCAGGGCTTCGGGGAGGTCGTGGCGATCGATGTCCACCGCGGCCAGGCCGCGCGCGAGGGCGCGCGTCTGTTGCAGCGTGGATTCGAGATGCAGCTGCAACTGGCCCAGGGCCTCGGCCTCGGGCTGGTGGCCCGCCCGCAGCAAGCGACGCTGCAGGGCCCTGGCGAGCAGGCTGAGCGCGGTGAGCTGCTGCCCGATGCCGTCGTGCACCTCGCGGCCGATGCGCTCCTGTTCCGCGGTGCTGACCTCGAGGATCTGGCGCTGCAATTCCTTGCGCTCGGTGACGTCGCTGGCCACCGCGAGCACGCGCGCTCGCCCGTCGAGCATGACGGGCGTCAGCAGCACCTCCTCCCAGTAGTCCGCCCCGTCGGAGCGCTGGCTGCGCCATTCGATGCGACTGGGCCCTGCCGCGGCGGCGCGTATCGGCGCCTCGGGGGCGGCGCATGCGAAGGCGCGTACGCCCGCCCGCGGCGCCTCGCGCTGCGCGAGCTCCAGGCTGCCGCCGCAGGACTGCAAGGCGCGCGCATTGGCCTGCAGCAGGGCTCCGGTGGCGGCGTCGTGCACGCTCATGGCCACCGTCGCGTGGTCGAACACGGTGCGAAAGCGCTGCTCGCTTTCCTGCAGGCGCTGGCGACTCCACGCATGTTCCCGGCGATGCTCGTCGGCCAGGCGCGCGTAGACCTTGCCGTTGTCCAGCAACAGCGCGAGCAACACCGTGAGATCGGCCATCAGGCTGCACAGGCGACCGACATACCAGCCCAGATCGAAGCGTCCGTGGTTGAGCACCCCGGCCAGCAACACGGCCATCAGCCAGGCCGCCAGGGTCAGGTGCAGCCACAGATCCAGCACGCTGCGGGCGCCGCGGCGCCACGCCAGCAGCGCCAGGGCCAGCAGGCAGGCGGCGAGGGCACCGAGGGCCACCCAGGTCTTGGCGGGAAGGTCCCCGTCCCCGCTCATCAAGGGCGGCAGCCAGCTTGCGCCCACGGTGGCGATGGCAACGCAACCCAGCGCGGCCAGGCCGCCCAGGCCCCAGGCCAGCGCCACGCTGGCGGCGCGCAGCGCAGGCGCTTCGCCCAGCGCGTGCATCGGCGCGGCCAGCGCGTAGCCGCCGATGCCCAGCGCGAATCCGCCATGCCAGAGAAAGAACAGCCAGGCCGTGCTTTGCGCGTGGCCCAGGGGCAGCCACGAGCCGCCGCCTTCGCGCAGGCCCGGGAAGCTCAGGCCGTGCAGCATGGCCATCAGTGCCGAGAACCAGTAGCAGGCGCTGAGCAGGAGCAGCGCGCGCGAGCCCAGGATGCGTGCCTGGGTGAGCAACAGCCAGGCGGTGACCAGGGCCAGCATGGCCATGGCGGCCTGATAGGCCGGCACCAGCATGCGCAGCGGCGCGAGGCGCAAGTGCAGCTCGGGTAGTGCAGTCGCCACGATCAGGACCAGCGCGATGGCGGCGGTCGCGGCCGCGCGCCGTTGCGCGAGGCTCGGTGGCAGGCTGGTGACAAAGGGCGCCGCGTCCGCCATGGGCAAGGGCGAGGCGGAGTCCGCTGGCGGGGAAGTCTCGCTGGAAATGGACATGGAGGGCAGGGCGCACCGGGCGTGACGCCGATCATGCGCCAGAACCCCCTCGCGAACCTTGAGCCATCGCAGGGGACGGGACGGCCGCCGCCGCTTCGGGACGTTCAGCGCAGGCGAAAGCTGAATTCCTGGGTCACCGTGACGGCCCGGTCGCCGAGGTCCTCGCAGCGGTAGCGCAGCATGGCCCGGCGCACGGTGGCGTGGAACACGCGGGGGCCGGAGACGATGCTGACCTCGTCCACCCGCCCGTGCAGCACCCGCGCCCTCGCGACCACCGTGCCGCCGATGCCCTCCTCGATGGCCAGCGCGGGCATGTCGGGGCGCACCTGCCGGGGGCAGACCAGCTCGGCCGCCAGCACCGGGGATCCGGTTCGCGGGGTGCCGGGGGCGGGCGCGCTCGGCGAGGCGGCCGCGGCCCCGGAGGCATGGCTCCCGGCCGCGGCCCGGGGCGGCAAGGTGCCGGCTGGCGCGGAGGGCTCGCTCCCCGTGGCGGGCACCGGCGCGGGCGCGCTCGACGGGGCGATCGGGAGCCGCGCAGTCAAGGGCACCGTCGGGCGCGCCGAGGGCAGGGGGGGCACGGTGCTCCGGTCGTGGGCCCGCCCGCCTTGGGGAGCGCTGGTCTCGCTGCCAGGCCGAGTGCGTGGGAGCGGGGACGGTCGCTGGTGGATTGCGCCCCGCGTGGCAGGCGTGGACGATGGTGCCGCGGGCAGCGCCTTGGACGAAGCAGCTCGCGCAGCAGTTCGCGCAGCAGTTCGCGAACCAGTTCGCGAA
>JAKBBK010000028.1:0-22136 GCA_021808525.1 Pseudomonadota bacterium | reverse complement strand
GAGCGGGGACGGTCGCTGGTGGATTGCGCCCCGCGTGGCAGGCGTGGACGATGGTGCCGCGGGCAGCGCCTTGGACGAAGCAGCTCGCGCAGCAGTTCGCGCAGCAGTTCGCGAACCAGTTCGCGAAGTCGTTCGAGTTGGCGTGGTGCCTGGCGTCGGGCTCGGCCTGGGCGCCTTCATCCCGGAAGCCTCCCCGGGGTCGTGCCCCGGGGCCCGTGCGCGGGCCTGCTCGATGCGCACCATCACGGCGGCGGAAACCGGCAGCGGCGCGGCGAGGCGCATGGCATGCCACAGCGCCAGGCCCACGACCGCGTGCAACAACAGCGCGGCGAACGCTGCCATGGTGAGCAGTCGGGCATCAAGGTTCGCGGGCGCGCGCGCATGCTCCATCCCGGGATTGTGCATGCAAGGCGCGGACCCCCGGCCATAGCCTGCTCCCATGACCCTGATCCCAAAAATCAATTGGATCCATCGGACGCCGCCCGATAGCATGAAAGCTCTTCCAAACTCATGAGGAAAACTACCGATGTCGCTGATCAACACCGAAATCAAGCCCTTCAAGGCCACCGCCTACCAGAACGGCAAGTTCATCGACGTGTCCGAGGCCACGCTGAAGGGCCATTGGTCGGTGGTCGTGTTCTATCCGGCCGATTTCACCTTCGTGTGCCCGACCGAACTGGAAGACCTGGCCGACCACTACGCCGAATTCAAGAAACTGGGCGTGGAGGTGTACAGCGTGTCCACCGACACCCACTTCTCGCACAAGGCCTGGCATGACACCTCGGAAGCCATCGGCAAGGTGCAGTACGTGATGATCGGCGACCCCACCGGCACCATCACCCGCAACTTCGACGTGATGATCGAGGAAGAAGGCCTGGCGCTGCGCGGCACCTTCCTGATCGACCCGGAAGGCCGGATCAAGCTGTGCGAGATCCATGACAACGGGATCGGGCGCGACGCCTCCGAACTGCTGCGCAAGGTCAAGGCCGCGCAGTACGTGGCCAGCCACCCGGGCGAAGTGTGCCCGGCCAAGTGGAAGGAAGGCGACAAGACCCTCAAGCCCTCGCTGGACCTGGTCGGGAAGATCTGATCTCCCGCCCCGCGGCCGCGCCGGCGGCGCGGCCGCCTCGCCCTCGCGCCTTTGCATCGCCCGTACAGGAAACGAACATGCTGGAAGCCGAACTCCGGGACGCACTGCGTACCCACCTGCAAAAACTCGAGCAGCCCGTGGAGCTCGTGGCCTCGCTGGACGATGGCGCCAAGTCGGCCGAGCTGCGCGAACTGCTGCACGAGATCGCCGCGCTGAGCCCTCTGCTCAGCGTGCGCGAGGACGGCACGGACCCGCGGCGTCCCTCGTTCCGCATCCTGCGCAGCGGCACCGACGTGGAAGTCGGCTTCGCCGGCATTCCGCTGGGCCACGAGTTCACCTCGCTGGTGCTGGCGCTGCTGCAGGTGGGCGGCTACCCGCCGCGCATCGCCCCCGAGCTGGCCGAGCAGGTGCGTTCGTTGCAGGGCGAGTGGCGTTTCGAGACCTTCATGTCCCTGTCCTGCCACAGCTGCCCCGATACCGTGCAGGCCCTGAACATGCTGAGCGTGCTCAACCCGCGCATCCGCCACGTCGCCATCGACGGCGCGCTGTTCCCGCAGGAGGTGGAGTCGCGCCAGGTGATGGCCGTGCCCAGCGTGTTCCTGGACGGGCAGGCGTTCGACCAGGGGCGCATGAGCGTGGAGCAGATCGTCGCGCGCCTGGACAGCGGCGCGGCGCAGCGCGAGGCGCGGGCGCTGGACGCCCGCGAGGTGTTCGACGTGCTGGTGGTGGGCGGCGGGCCGGCCGGCGCGGCCGCCGCGGTCTACGCGGCGCGCAAGGGCATTCGCACCGGCATGCTGGCCGAGCGCATGGGCGGCCAGGTGGCCGACACCATGTCCATCGAGAACCTGATTTCCGTGCCCTACACCGAGGGTCCGCGCCTGAGCGCCGCGCTGGAGCAGCATGTGCAGGCCTACGACGTGGACGTCATGCGCGGCCAGCAGGCGGCCGAGCTGCTGCCGGCGCAGGCCCCCGGCGAGCCCATCCGGCTGCGCCTGCAGGGAGGCGCGACCCTGCGCGCGCGCAGCGTGGTGCTGGCCACCGGCGCGCGCTGGCGCAACATGAACGTCCCGGGCGAGCAGGAATACCGCAACAAGGGCGTGACCTACTGCCCCCACTGCGACGGCCCGCTGTTCAAGGGCAAGCGCGTGGCGGTGATCGGCGGCGGCAACTCCGGCGTGGAGGCCGCCATCGACCTGGCCGGCGTGGTGCAGCATGTCACGCTGCTCGAATTCGACGAGCGCCTGCGCGCCGACGAAGTGCTGCAGCGCAAGCTGCGCAGCCTGCCCAACGTGCGGGTGATCACGCAGGCCCAGACCACCGAGGTGGTGGGCGACGGCGGCAAGGTGCAGGGCCTGCTCTACACCGATCGGGCCACCGGCGCCACGCAGCGCCTGGAGCTCGAAGGCGTGTTCGTGCAGATCGGGCTGCTGCCCAACGCCGAATGGCTGCGCGGCGCGGTGGCGCTGTCGCCGCGTGGCGAGGTGGAGGTGGACGCACGCGGCGCCACCTCCGTGCCCGGGGTGTTCGCCGCCGGGGACGTGACCACCACGCCTTTCAAGCAGATCGTCATCGCCATGGGCGAAGGCGCGAAGGCCGCGCTCAGCGCCTTCGACCACCTGATCCGCCTGCCGGCTCCGCAGGCCGTGGAGGAACAGGCCAGGGCGGCCTGAGGCCCGGCCCTTCCCGGGCTGCTCCCAGCTCTTCCCGAGGGCCTGCCGGGCCCGTCGCCGCGTCCGCGGTGGCGGTCGCCGCCCATGGTGGCGCCCCGGCGGATGCATTATGTTCACGCTGTCGCGGCTACCCGCCGCGGCGGCGCGCAGCCCCTGTCCGACCGGGACGCGGGCGGCGGCGCCTGTCCATCCGCCGGAACGACCACCATGATGCTGACAGCCGAACAGGAAATGATCCGCGACTCGATGCGCGACTTCGCGCGCGAGCGCCTGGCCCCCTTCGCCGCGCGGTGGGACCGCGAGCACAGCTTCCCGCGCGAGGCGCTGCGTGAGCTCGGGCAGCTCGGCGCCATGGGCGTGACCGTGCCCGAGGAGTGGGGGGGCGCGGGCCTGGACACCATGAGCCTGGTGTTGATGCTCGAGGAGATCGCGGCCGGCGACGGCGCCACCTCGACCATCGTCAGCGTGCAGAATTCCCTGGCCTGCGGCATCACCCAGCGCTTCGGCAGCGAGGCGCAGCGCGAACAGTGGCTCAAGCCCCTGGCGCGCGGCGAGGCCCTGGGCTGCTTTTGCCTGACCGAGCCGCACACCGGTTCCGACGCCGCGGCCATCACCACGCGCGCCGATCGCGACGGCGACGCCTGGGTGCTGCGCGGGGTCAAGCAGTTCATCACCACCGGCAAGCATGCCGACGTGGCCATCGTGATCGCGGTGACCGACAAGTCCGCGGGCAAGCGGGGCATCTCGGCCTTCCTGGTTCCCACCTCCACCCCCGGCTACGTGGTCGCCCGCCTGGAGGACAAGATGGGCCAGCATGCCTCGGACACCGCGCAGATCGTGTTCGAGGACTGCCGCGTGCCCGACTCGGCGCTGCTGGGCAGCCCCGGCGAGGGCTACCGCATCGCCCTGTCCAACCTGGAGGCCGGGCGCATCGGCATCGCCGCGCAGTCGGTGGGCATGGCGCGCGCCGCCTTCGAGGCCGCGGTGGACTATGCGCGCCAGCGCAAGTCCTTCGGCAGCACGCTCATCGAGCACCAGGCGGTGAGCTTCAAGCTCGCCGACATGGCCACGCGCCTGGACGCCGCGCGCCTGCTGGTGTGGCGCGCCGCCATGCTGCGCGACGCCGGCAAGCCCTGCCTGAAGGAGGCCTCGATGGCCAAGATGTACGCCTCCGAGATGGCCGAGTCGGTGTGTTCGGACGCGATCCAGATCCATGGCGGCTACGGCTATGTGTCGGACTTCCCGGTGGAGCGCATCTATCGCGACGTCCGCGTGTGCCAGATCTACGAAGGCGCCAACGACATCCAGCGCATGCTCATCGGGCGCGCGATCGCCGAGGCGTGATGGGCGAGCGAGCCGGCGGTCCGCTGCAGGGGCTGCGCGTGCTGGAGTTCGCCGCGCTGGGCCCGGCGCCGCTGGGCGCCATGCTGCTGGCCGACCTGGGCGCCGAGGTGCTCAGCGTCGAGCGGGCGCCGCGGCCGCAGCGGGGCGCGAGCGGCGTGTTCGACCCGCGACTGGACGTGCTGCGGCGCAATCGTCGGGTGCTGCGCCTGGACCTCAAGCGCGAGCGCGGTCTGCTCGCCGCGCGCCGCCTGGCCGAGGGCGCGGAGGTGCTGATCGAGGGCTTCCGGCCCGGGGTCATGGAACGCCTGGGGCTGGGCCCGCGGGAGTGCCTGCGCGGCAATCCGCGCCTGGTCTACGCGCGCATGACCGGCTGGGGCCAGCAGGGCCCGCTGGCGGCCAGCGCGGGACACGACATCAATTACCTCGCCCTGTCGGGCATGTTGCACGCCATCGGCGAGCCGGGGGGCCGGCCCGTGGTGCCGCTGAACCTGGTGGCCGACGGCGGTGCCGGGGGCATGATGCTGGCCTTCGGCGTGCTGGCCGCCTTGACCCATGCGCGCGCCACCGGCCAGGGCCAGGTGGTGGACGCGGCCATGGGCGAGGGCTGCGCCCTGCTGGGGTCGATGATCCACACCTTGCGCGCCATGGGAAGCTGGAGCGGAGGGCGCGGCGACAACCTGCTCGACGGCGGGGCCTGGTTCTACGGCACCTATGCCTGTGCCGACGGCGGCTACGTGGCCGTCGGGGCGATCGAGCCGGAGTTCCACGAACAACTGCTGCGCGGCCTGGGGCTGGACCCGGCCGAGTTCGCCGCCCCGTTGGACCGGCAGCGCTGGCCCGAGCGCCGCGAGCGCCTCGCCCGGGTGTTCGCCACGCGAAGCCGCCAGGCCTGGTGCGAGGTCTTCGCCGGCACCGATGCCTGCGTGACCCCCGTGCTGGACCTGGACGAAGCGCCGCGCCATCCCCACCATGTGGCGAGGGGGAGTTTCGTGGAGGCGGGCGGCGTGACCCAGGCGGCGCCCGCGCCGCGCTTCGGCGCCACCGTGCCGCCGACACCGCGCCGGCCCCGCGAGGCCGATGCGGCGCTGCTGCGCGACTGGGGGCTGGACCCCGCACTGGCCGAGGAGCTGAGCCGATCCGGGGATTGAAAAAATCCGGGAATTAAAAAAGAACGATCGTTCGATTCGCGGCCCGGCGCCCTACAATGCGCCGCACGACACGAACGCGAGCACGACAACGGAGACTCGAATGCCAACCCCGGAGCAGTGGCTGCAGCAGTATGGGCCCCGTGAGGCCATGGAATACGACGTGGTGATCGCCGGAGCCGGCCCGGCCGGCCTGGCCACCGCGATTCGCCTCAAGCAACTCGCCGCGCAGTCCGGCCAGGAACTCTCGGTGTGCGTGCTCGAGAAGGGCTCCGAGCCCGGCGCCCACATCCTGTCGGGCGCCGTGATGGACCCGCGCGCGCTGGGCGAATTGCTGCCCGACTGGCAGCAACAGGGCGCGCCGCTGCGCCAGCCGGTCACCGAGGATCTGTTCTGGTTCCTCGACCAGGCCGGGCATCGCGCGGTGCCCGCCGCGTTGCAGCCCTCGTGTTTCCGCAACCACGGCAATTTCATCATCAGCCTGGGCGAGGTGACGCGCTGGCTGGCGCAGCAGGCCGAGGCGCTGGGCGTGGAGATCTTCTCCGGCTTCGCCGCCGCCGAGCTGTTGTTCGACGAGTCCGGCGCGGTGCGCGGCGTGGCCACCGGCAACCAGGGCGTGGGCAAGGATGGCCAGCCCGGCGGCGCCTTCCAGCTGGGCATGGAGCTGCAGGCGCGCTACACCGTGTTCGCCGAGGGTGCGCGCGGGCAGCTGGGGCGCGAGCTCATCGCCCGCTACGGGCTCGACCAGGGGCGCGATCCGCAAAGCTACGCCATCGGCATCAAGGAGCTGTGGGAAGTTCCCGCCGCCCAGGCGCATCCCGGGCGGGTACTGCACAGCGCGGGCTGGCCGCTGGACAAGAACACCTACGGCGGCGCCTTCCTGTACCACCTGGACGACCGCAAGGTGGCGGTGGGCCTGGTGGTGGGGCTGGACTATCGCAACCCCTGGCTCAGCCCCTTCGAGGAATTCCAGCGCTTCAAGACCCACCCGTCCATCCGCCCGATGTTCGAGGGTGGCAAGCGCATCGGCTATGGCGCCCGCGCCTTGACGGCCGGGGGTCTGCTGTCGCTGCCGAAACTGGTGTTCCCCGGCGGGTGCCTGGTGGGTTGCGAAGCGGGCTTTCTCAACGCCTCGCGCATCAAGGGCAGCCACGCGGCCATCAAGTCGGGCATGCTCGCCGCCGAGGCCATCGCCCCGGCCGTGGGCGCCGGGCGTCGGGGCGACCTGCTGGAGGACTACCCCAAGGCCTTCGAGGCCTCCTGGCTGCACGAGGAATTGCATCGTGCGCGCAATTTCAAGCAATGGTTCAAGAAGGGTCGCACCATCGGCACCCTGATGACCGGGGTCGAGCAGCTGCTGCTCGGCGGACGCGTGCCCTGGACCCTGCACCGCAAGGAGCCGGACTACAAGGCGCTGCAACCCGCCGATGCCATGCCGCGCATCGACTATCCCAAGCCCGACGGCAAGCTCAGCTTCGACCGTCTTTCCTCGGTGTTCCTGAGCAACACCAACCACGAGGAAAACCAGCCCGCGCACCTCACCCTGCGCGACGCCTCGGTGCCGGTGGGCGTGAACCTGGCGCGCTACGCGGGACCCGAGCAGCGCTACTGCCCGGCCGGCGTCTACGAGTTCGTGCCGGCCGAGGGCGGCGGCGAGCGCCTGCAGATCAATGCGCAGAACTGCGTGCATTGCAAGACCTGCGACATCAAGGACCCCACCCAGAACATCGTCTGGGTCGCCCCCGAGGGGGGAGGTGGGCCGAATTACGTGGGGATGTAGGTTGCCCCCTCCGTCGCGGGGGGCGACCCCCGCTCCGTCCCCCCAAGGGGGACGCACCCCGCCTTGGGGCGGCCCTGCGGCGGGGGTGCTCTGGGCATTGGGGTGTCGTGCGGTGAAGGGGGGCTTTCAGGCGGGCTGGGTAGCCGACTGTGGCGGGCTGGGTAGGCGGCTGTGGCGGGTTGGGTAGGCGGCTGTGGCGGGCTGGGCCTTGCGGGGGCTGGGCCTTGCGGGGGGCGTCGTGTCTTGTGGTGGCGCAAGGAATGGGTGGGGGTGGGCGCGGGACAATCTGGGCTTGGGTGATGGGGGGAGGCGGGTCATGGGTGTGGAGCGGGAGCTCAAGTTCTCGGTGTCGGAGGACACGGCGCGGGCGGTGGCGGGGCACGCCTTGCTGCGGCTGGCGGGGGCGCCTCGGGCCCGGTTGTTGCAGAGCTGGTATTTCGATACGCCGGACCTGGATCTGGGGGCGGCGGGACTGGTGCTGCGCCTGCGCGATGCGGCGGGGGTCAGCGTGGTCACGGTGAAGGCGCGCGGCAGCGATGCGCTGGGGGCCGAGCGCAGCGAGTGGGAGTGGCGCGCGCTGGACAGCAGCGCGGCGGGCGGCCTGGGGCCGCGGGACCTGCGCCAGGCGCTGCGCCTGACCCTGCTGGGCGGCTTCGCGCAAGCGCGCGGCCTGGACGCGGCTGCGCTGAAGCAGCTGCTCGAGCCCCGATTCGGCACGCGTTTCGAACGTCAGACCTGGCAGCTGGCGTGGGGCGACGCGCGCATCGAAGTGGCGCTGGATCGCGGCGTGTGCCAGGCGCGGCGCGCCGAGGGCCTGGTCGACACGCCGTTGTGCGAACTCGAACTGGAGGTGCTGGACGGCGGCCTGGAGCCGGCCTGGGACCTGGCCTGGACCCTGGCGCAGGATCTGGCGCTGCTGCTCAGCCCGGTGGACAAGGCGCGGCGCGCCGCCGCGCTGCTGGCGGGCGAGCGCCCGCGCGCCCTGCCCGAACCCGGCGCGCTGGCGCGCGAGGCCACGCTGCGCCAGGCCGTGCAGGACTGGCTGCAGACCGCCTGCGCGCAACTGGCGGTGTGGGCCGAGCGCATCGGCTCGGCCGACGAGGAGCGCGACGTGCACCAGTTCCGGGTGGTGCTGCGCCGCCTGCGCACCGCGCTGCGCTGGCTGGCTCCCAGCTTGGGCAGGGCCGCTGCAGGCTGGCTGCGCGCCGAGCTGCGCTGGGCGCACCAGCTCGCCGGCCTGGTGCGCGACGACGACGTGGCGCTGCAGCTGCTGCGCCAGGTGCGGACCATCGAGGTGGACGCGGCGGCCCAGGCCGCGGTGCTGGCACAGCGCATCGAGGCGCAGCGAGCTATCCACCGCGCCGCGCTGTGCTCCTACGGCCGCAGCGCCCGCTTCGGGCGCCTGCTGCTGGCATTGGGGCGCTGCAGCGCCTGCGCGGCGCACGGGGAGCCGGCAGGGCGCGGGGAGCAGGAAGGTACGGGCGCGAGGGGCCAGCGCGCCTTGCGCCGCCTGGCCGAGCACGCCCTGCGCGACGATTCCCGCGGCTGGCGCGCGGCATCGCGGGCATGCGTCGGCGCGCTGCAAGCCGCCCGCGCCGGGCAGCGGCCCGGGGCCGAGGACACGGCGCGCCTGCATGCGCTGCGCATCGCCTCCAAGCGCCTGCGCCTGTCCGCCGAACGCATGGCCGGCCTGTTGCCGCGCGGGCCGCGGCAACGCCAGCTGCACGCCGGCAAGCTGGCCGCGGCGCTGCAGAGCGGGCTGGGGGACTGGCACGACGCCGAGCGGCTGTTGCTCGAAGCGGCTGCAGCGCGGCCGGCGATGCCGGCGCTGTGCACCTGGCTGGAAGCCCGGGCGCTTGCCATGCTGCAGGCCGTCGCCAGCCAGCAGGAAGTCGCCTGAAGGAGCGCTTGAACCATCGCTTGAGGCGCCGCCTGGAGGTCCGCGTGATGGACCACCCGATGGACCACCCGATGGACCGAGGGGGCCGCGCGCGGGCGCTGCCGAGCGGGCTCGCCGGCATGTCCGGGCGCGCGGGTTTATACTGAGGGGTTCCCCCGCTTTGCCGGCGGCCCAGCCTGGCCGCGCGCGCTGGGCGGGGCGCGATGCCCAGGAGAGGATTTCGGATGTCGAGCGGCGCGAACCCCGATGCAATCCGGCGCAGGAGAACCTTCGCCATCATTTC
Organism: Pseudomonadota bacterium; assembly: GCA_021808525.1. Classification (GTDB taxonomy): domain Bacteria; phylum Pseudomonadota; class Gammaproteobacteria; order Burkholderiales; family Burkholderiaceae_C; genus Thiomonas_A. The sequence goes on along the minus strand of JAKBBK010000028.1, from coordinate 12,924 downwards.
CCACCCCGACGCCGGCAAGACCACCTTGACGGAAAAGCTCCTGCTGTTCTCGGGGGCGATCCAGATCGCGGGCTCGGTGAAGGCGCGCAAGGCCAGTCGCCACGCCACCTCCGACTGGATGGAGATCGAGAAGCAGCGGGGCATCTCGGTGGCCTCCTCGGTGATGCAGATGGAGTGGCGCGACTGCGTCATCAACCTGCTCGACACCCCCGGGCACCAGGACTTCTCCGAGGACACCTACCGCGTGCTCACCGCGGTGGACGCGGCGCTGATGGTCATCGACGCGGCCAACGGCGTGGAGGCGCAGACCCTGCGCCTGCTCGAGGTCTGTCGCGCACGCAACACCCCCATCATCACCTTTGTCAACAAGATGGACCGCGAGGTGCGCGCCCCGCTGGACCTGATGGACGAGATCGAGCGCCACCTCGGCATGGACTCCGTGCCGCTGAGCTGGCCGGTGGGCATGGGCAAGAATTTCCACGGCGTGCTGGACCTGCGCCTGCAGCGCATGCGGGTGTTTCGCGCCGGCGAGGATCGCCTGGACGACGCCGACGACGAGATCATCGACGGCCTGGACAACCCGCAACTGGCCCAGCGCTTCGGGGCCGAGCACGCGCAGGCCAGCGAGGAGCTCGAGCTGCTGCGCGAGGCCACGGCCGAGCTGGACCTGCAGGCCTTTCGCTCCGGGCGTCAGTCGCCGCTGTTCTTCGGCTCGGCCATCAACAACTTCGGCGTGCGCGAGGTGCTCGACGCGCTGGTGGACCTGGCGCCGCCGCCGCAGCCGCGTCCGGCGGTGCAGCGGGTGGTGGAGCCCGACGAATCCCGCTTCAGCGGCGTGGTGTTCAAGATCCAGGCCAACATGGACCCGGCGCACCGTGACCGCATCGCCTTCGTGCGGGTGTGTTCCGGTCGCTTCACCCGCGGCATGCGCCTGCGCGTGGGGCGCAGCGGCAAGGACATCCGCCCCAACACGGTGGTGGCCTTCATGTCCCAGCGCCGCGAGTTGCTGGAGGAGGCCTGGGCCGGGGACATCATCGGCATTCCCAACCACGGCACGCTGCGCCTGGGCGACACCCTCACCGAGGGCGAGAACCTGCAGTTCACCGGACTGCCTTTTTTCGCGCCGGAACTGTTCCAGGCGGTGGAGATCGCCGACCCGCTGCGCAGCAAGCAATTGCGCACGGGCCTGATGCAACTGGGCGAGGAGGGCGCGATCCAGGTGTTCCGGCCGCATTTCAGCGGCAGCCTGCTGCTGGGGGCGGTGGGCGCGCTGCAGTTCGACGTGGTGCTGCACCGGCTCAGCGGGGAATACAACGTGGCGGCCCGCCTGGGTTCCACGCCCTACCGCGTGGCGCGCTGGATTCACTGCGAGGACGAGCGCGAGCTCAAGCGCTTCATCGACGAGAACGCCCACCGCATCGCCTACGACGTGGTCGACGCGCCGGCGGTGCTGCTGACCCACGCCGCCGAGCTGCGGGTGCTGCAGGAGCGCTGGCCGCAGATCTCCTTCCACGCCCTGCGCGAGCACGCGGGCCGGGTATTCCAGACCGACCTGGCGGCCTGAGGCCGGGAAGCCCGCGATGCGCGCCCGCGGCTTCGCATCCCTGCTGCTGGCCGAGCTGCGCTCCGCGCAGATGGGCCTGATCTGGCTGGCCCTGGTGCTGGCGGCCACCGCGCTGTCGGGGGTGGGTTTCGTGGCGCAGCGCCTGCAGGCCGGCCTGCAGCGCGACGCCGCGCAATTGCTGGGCGGGCAGCTGCTGCTGCGCGGCGACCATGCCCTGCCCGCGGAGTTCGAGCAACAGGCCGCAAGGCAGGGCCTGCGCATGGCGCGCTTCGAGCTTTTCGCCAGCATGGCCCTGGGCCCCGGCGCACAGGGACGCACCCAGCTGGTGGCGGTGAAGGTCGTGGGGCCGGGCTATCCCCTGCTCGGGCATGTCAAGCTGCGTCCGGTGGCGCCCGGCGCCGCCTTGCCGAGCGCGCCGATCCCGCAGCCGGGCACGGTGTGGGTGTCGCCCCAGCTGGCGCAGCGCCTGGGCGCGTCGCCGCGGGGCCCCATCCTGCTCGGCCAGCGCAGCCTGCGCATCGCCGCGCTGGTGAGCGGCGAACCCGACCGAGGCGCCGGCATCCCGGGGCTGGCGCCGCGGGTCATGCTCAACCAGGCCGACCTGGCTTCCACCGGGCTGATCCAGCCCGCCAGCCGGGTCGAGTACGCGCTGGCGCTGGTGGGGCCGCAGCCGGCGGTGGATGCCTACGCCGCCTGGGCGCGCGCCTTGATTCGCCATGACGCCTTGCGCGGGTTGCGCCTGAGCACCCCGGACGCGGCCGGCAACGGCTTCGACCGCAATCTGCAGCGTGGCGCCGACTACCTGCGCCTGGTGGCCTTGCTGGCGGCGCTGCTCGCCGCGGTGGCCGTGGCGGTGGCGGCCCAGGATTTCGCGCGTCGACGCCAGCAGGTGGTGGCGCTGCTCAAGGCCCTGGGCATGCGTCGGCGCACCGTGCTGGCCCTGGTGGGCGCCGAGCTCGGGCTGCTGGGCATCAGCGCGACCCTGCTGGGCAGCCTGGCCGGGCTGGGGCTGCAGGCGATGTTGCTGGGTCTGCTGCATCGCCTGGTCGACCCCGGACAGTTGGGCGAGCCCGGCTGGCAGCCGGCGGCGCTGGCCTTCCTGAGCATGGGCAGCCTGCTGCTGGCCTTCGCGCTGCCGGCCCTGCTGCGCCTGGCCGGCGTGCCTCCGCTGCGCGTACTGCGCCGCGAGGCCGTGGCCGCGGGGGGCGCGGCGCGGCTGCTCGGCGCCCTGGGGCTGGCGTCGTTCGCGCTGGTGTGCCTGCGGCTGGGCGGACATGGCTGGCTGGGCTGGATCGCGCTGGGTGCCTTCGCCTCGGTGGCCCTGCTGCTGGCCGCCGCCGCGTGGGCCCTGCTGCCGCTGTTGCGCGCGGCCGGCGAACGCCGGCGCGGCGCCGCGGCGCTGGCGGCACGCCAGCTGGGCGCCCGCGGCTGGGGCGCGGTGGCGCAGATCACGGCGCTGGGCCTGGCGCTGATGGCGCTGCTGCTGGTGGGCATGCTGCGCGACGGCCTGCTGGCCGGCTGGGAGGCCTCGCTGCCGGCCAACGCGCCCGATCGTTTCGTGATCAACGTGCAGCCGCAGCAGGGGGCGGCCTTCCGCGCGGCGCTGGCGCAGGCGGGCATTCGTGGCTACGACTGGTACCCCATGGTGCGCGCGCGCCTGGTGGCGGTGAACGGCCGCGCGGTGTTCGGGCGCGACTACCACGACCAGCGCGCCCGCATGCTCATCGACCGCGAGTTCAACCTGTCCACCGCACAGGCGCTGCCGGTGAACAACCGCATCGTGGCCGGCAGCTGGGCGGCCACCGCGGGGCCCGGTGCCCGGGAGCTCTCGGTGGACCAGGGCATCGCCGCCACCCTGGGCCTGAAGCTGGGAGACCGGCTGCGCTTCGACATCGCCGGCGCGACCCTGGACGCGCGCATCGGCAGCCTGCGCAAGGTGGACTGGGCTTCCATGCATGCCAACTTCTTCGTGCTGGCGCCGCGCGCCATGCTGGAGCGCCAGCCCTTCACCTACCTGGCGGCCTTCCACGAGGGCGCCGAGGCCTCGCCCGAGCTCGATGCCAGCCTGGGCCGGCGCTTTCCCGACATCACCATCATCGACCTGGCCGAACTGCTGGCCCAGCTGCGCCACCTGCTGTCGCAGGTGGGCACCGCCGTGCAATGGCTGTTCCTGTTCGCGCTGGGTGCGGGGCTGGTCGTGCTGGTGGCCAGCCTGTTCATCGGGCGCCGCGAGCGCGAACACGAGACCGCGCTGTGGCGCGTGCTCGGCGCTTCCGACGCCTTGCTGCGCAGGGTCATGGCGGCCGAGCTGCTGCTCGCGGGGGCGCTGGCCGGGCTGCTCGGCGCGGGCGGGGCGATGGCCGCCGCCTGGGTGCTGGCGCGCAAGGTCTTCGAGTTCGCCTGGCTGCCTTCGCCGCTGTGGCTGGCCGCCGGGATGCTGGGAGGCGCGCTGCTCGCGCTGCTCGTGGGCTGGCTGAGCCTGCGGCGGGTGTTGCGCGTGCCTCCCTTGCGCCTGCTGCGCGCCGCCGACGCAGCCTCGGGATGAGCCGAGGGCGCCAGGCACCGGGACCTTGATCCCCGGCAAGGCTCCGCGCGCGTCCCGCCCGACAATGAGCACCCCCTCCAACGTTCTGCCCGCATCATCCATGTCCTCCGACGACCAGGCCCCAGGGCCCACCCCCTACGAACAACTCGGCGGCGAGCGCGGCGTGCGCGCGCTGGTGGACCGCTTCTACGACCTGATGGATCTGGAGCCGCGCTTCGCCGCGCTGCGCGCGATCCACCCCACCACGCTGGAGGGTTCGCGGGACAAGCTGTACTGGTTTCTCAGCGGCTGGCTCGGCGGGCCCGATCTGTACCAGCAGCAGTTCGGGCATCCGCGCCTGCGCATGCGCCACTTCCCCTATGCCATCGGCATGGCCGAGCGCGACGCCTGGCTGGACTGCATGCGCCAGGCCCTGCAGGAGCAGGGGGTCGAGGAAAGCCTGCGCGCGCGCCTGCAGCAGGCCTTCGACGGCACCGCGGACTGGATGCGCAACCGCGCCGAGCCTGGCCAGGCATAGCGCGAACCGCGGCTCAGAGCTGGGTGCGCAGGCTCCAGATCTCCGGGAACAGCACGGTGTCGAGCATCTTGCGCAGGTAGCTGACCCCGCCGGTGCCGCCGGTGCCGCGCTTGAAGCCGATCACGCGCTCCACCGTGGTCACGTGCCGGAAGCGCCACAGGCGCATCGCGTCCTCGATGTCGGCGAGTTTTTCTCCCAGCTGGTAGAGCTCCCAGTGCGCCTGCGGGTCGCGGTAGACCTGCAGCCAGGCGGCCTCCACCGCGGGGTTCGCGACGTAGGGCTGGGTCCAGTCGCGCTCGACGACTTCGGCCGGCACCGCGATGCCGCGGCGCGCCAGCAGGCGCAGCGCCTGGTCGTACAGGCTGGGCGCGCGCCAGGCCGCCTCCACCCGCGCGAGCAGGTCCGGGCGGTGCGCATGGGGCTGCAGCATGGCGCGGTTCTTGTTGCCCAGCGCGAACTCGATGCAGCGGTACTGCCAGCTCTGGAAACCGCTGGAGTGGCCCAGGTAGGGGCGAATGGCCGTGTACTCGGGCGGGGTCATGGTGGCCAGCACGTCCCAGGCGTGCACCAGCTGCTCGAGGATCTTCGACACCCGCGCCATCATCTTGAAGGCCGGCGGCAGCAGGTCGCGCGACAGGTGTGCGCAGGCCGCGTGCAGCTCGTGCAGCAGCAGCTTCATCCACAACTCCGAGGTCTGGTGCTGCACGATGAACAGCATCTCGTCGTGCTCGGGCGACAACGGGCGCTGCGCGTCGAGCAGGCTGTCCAGGCGCAGGTAGTCGCCATAGCTCATGTCGCGCGAGAAATCGAGTTGCGCGCCTTCGTCGGCGACGATGGCCTCGCCGCGCGAGGATGGCGCCGTGTCGTGGTGGGGGCAGCTCATCGGGGGCTCCAGCGGGCGAAGGGGGTCAGGTCACCGCGGCCTTGCGCGCGAAACGAGCGTCGCGCCAGGCCCCGGATGCGAGCAGTTCGGCCAGCACCTGCACGGCATCGAACAGGTCCACGTAGCGCAGGTACAGCGGCGTGAAGCCGAAACGCAGCAGGTGCGGGTGCTCGGCGCTGCCGTCGCCGGCGCGGTAGTCGCCGATCACCCCGCGCTCGATCAGGGCCTGCATCAGCGCGTAGCCGTCGATCGAGCCGTCGGCGGGCACCGCCAGCGAGACCTGGCTGCCGCGCTGCGCGGCCTGCGAGGGGCCGAAGGGTCGCAGGCCGCTGGCGCCCAGGCGCTCGCGCACGAGTTCGAGGAACAGCTCGCCGAGTGCCACCGACTTGGCGCGCAGCGCGGACATGCCGCCCAGGGGCTCGGCCGCCAGCACCGTGTCCACGCCGCATTCCAGCGCGGCCATGCCCAGCACCGGCGGGGTGCCGCACAGGTAGCGGGCGATGCCCGGGGCGGGCTCGTAGCCGGTCTGGAACACGAAGGGCGCGGCATGGCCCATCCAGCCCGACAAGGGCTGCCGGAAGCGCTCCACGTGGCGCGCGTGCACCCAGCAGAAGGCCGGCGCGCCGGGGCCGCCGTTGAGGTACTTGTAGCCGCAGCCCACCGCGAAATCCGCCCCCGCGCCGTTCAGGTCCACGGGCACCGCGCCCGCCGAATGCGCCAGGTCCCACAGCGCCAGTGCCCCCGCGGCATGGGCCTGGGCGCTGAGCGCGGCCATGTCGGCCATGCGCCCGGTGCGGTAGTTGACCTGGGTGAGCATGAGCACGGCGACATCGTCGCGCAGGCGCGCGGGAATCTCGTCGATGTCCAGCAGTTCCAGGCGCATGCCCTGTTGCTCGACCAGGGATTGGGCGATGTACAGGTCGGTGGGGAAGTTGCTGCGCTCGGACAGCACCACCTTGCGCGAGGCCGAACCGGCCTGCGCGATGCGCAGCGCCGCGCTCAGGACCTTGTACAGGTTCACCGAGGTGGAGTCCGCCACCACCAGCTCGCCGGGGCGCGCGCCCACCAGGCGGGCGATCTTGTCGCCCACGCGGCGCGGCAGATCGATCCAGCCGGCATCGTTCCAGCTGCGGATCAGGCCGCGGCCCCATTCCTCGGCGATCACCTGCTGCACCCGCGCCGCGGTGGCCGCGGGCAGCACGCCCAGGGAGTTGCCGTCGAGGTAGATGAGCCCGGGGGGCAGCGTGAACTGCGCGCGCAGCGGCGCCAGCGGGTCGGCCGCGTCGCGCGCGGCGCAGGCATCACGGGTGAGGGAGACAGGCATGGGTAGAGCTCGGGAGTGGGCGGGAAGGGCGGAAAGGGCGGGCAGCGTGGGGAGCGCGGCTTCGAGGCCGTCGGCTCAGAGCGGGCGAAGCACGGCGCGCACCGGCGAGGCGCAGGCCCCCGCGAGTTTCAGCGGCAGCGCGATGAGCTCGTAGTCACCCTCGGGCACCTGGTCGAGCACCAGGTTCTCCAGCACGCGCATGTCCAGGCGCAGCAGGGTGTGGTGCGCCTGCAGGCTCTTGCTGTCGGCCGGATCCACCGAGGGGGTGTCGATGCCCGCCAGGCGAACCCCGCGCTCGCCCAGCCACGCCAGGGCTTCGGGGGCGTAGGCCGTGAAGGCCGGGTTCCACGCGGTGGCGGCGTGCCCGCAGGTGCGCACCAGCACTCGCGGGGGAAGATCGTGCGCGGCCTGCAGCAGATGCTCCACCCGCACCAGGGGACCGCAGTCGATGGCATGGACCACGCGGCAGGGGCCCAGGTAGGGCCGCAGGTCGACGGTGTCGATCGACGCGGCGCCGTCGGCGTAGTGCAGCGGCGCGTCGGCGTGCGCGCCCACGTGGGGGGACAGTTCCAGGGCGCTGAGATTCACCGAACTGCCGTCGGCGATGCGCGCCGTCCATCGCAGGGCGTAGGGCCGGTCGCCCGGGAACAGGGGCGAGCCCGGATCCACGGTGGGCGAGATGTCGTACAGGGCTTGGCTTCGCATCCGCGAAACCTTAGGCCAGGATCCGCAGCCGTGGTGTCGGTAATTCCCAACACCGCGGAGCCCGTAGTGTCTTGTTCAGGCGGCGGACCGGGGCGCCTGGGATTGCGGCCCGCGCAGCAGCACGATCAGCGCGCCGGCACCGCCGTCGTGCGGGCCGGCCTGGCAAAAGGCCAGCACGTCGCGCATCTGCAGCAGCCAGCCGCGCACCTTGTGGCGCAACACGCCTTCACGCCCCGGGGAGCCCAGGCCCTTGCCGTGGATCACCCGCACGCAGCGCGCGCCGCGCTGCTGCGCGGCATGCGTGAACTCCAGCAGCGCGGCGCGCGCCTCGTCGCGCCGCAGGCCGTGCAGGTCGAGTTCGGCCTGGATCACCCAGTGGCCGCGGCGCAGCTTGCGCAGCACGTCGGGGCCGATGCCTGGCGCGCGGTAGGACAGTTCCTGGTCGGTCTCCAGCAGGCTGTCCAGGTCCACGCTGTCCGACAGGGATTCGTGCAGGGCGGCCCGCTCGTCGAGCAGGCGCTGGCGGGGAATCGGCGATGGGGGCTCGGGGCGCAGCAGCACGCGGTCCGGCGCGGGCAGGGGCCGTGCGCCGGCCACGGCCTGGCGAAACAGGCCGCCTTCGTCCTCGGGGCCCGCCGCCGGGGCGCCTGCCTCGAAGGGCGACGCCTGTGCCGCTTGCGCCCCGGGCGGGGCCGCCGCCCGCGAGGCCAGCGTATCGGCCAGCGCGATGGTCGTGGCGGGCGCGGCGCGGGCGCGCGAGCGCCGGGGAATGCGCGTGCTCATGTCCCGGCGCCCCTACAGCAAGCCCTGGCGCGCGAAGGAAAAAGCCTGCCCGCGCGTGACCACCAGGTGGTCGAGCAACGCGATGTCCAGCAGGCCCAGCGCCGACTTCAGGCGCTGCGTGACCTCGCGGTCGCAGCCGGAGGGCTCGGCCACTCCCGAGGGATGGTTGTGCGCGACGATCACCGCCGAGGCGTCATGCGCCAGCGCCAGCTTGACCAGCTCGCGGGGGTACACGGAGGTTTGCGCCAGCGTTCCGTGCCACAGCTGCTGGGCGTGCAGCAGCCGGTGGCGATGGTCCAGCAGCAGCGCCGCGAACACCTCCACCGGCGAGCCGCCCAGCCACAGGCGCAAATAATCCGCGACGGCATCAGGGTTGTCGAACAGCCGGCGCTCGCGCATGGGCTCGGCCAGGGCGCGGCGGGCCATTTCCAGCACCGCCGCCAGCTCGGCGTACTTGGCCAGGCCCAGGCCCTTCACCGCGCGCAGGCTCGCGGCCGGCGCGTGCAGCAGGCCGTGCAGGCCGCCGAAGCCGTCGAGCAGGCGCTGCCCCAGCTGCAGCGCGCTGCAGCCGCGCACGCCGCTGCGCAGCAGCAGCGCCACCAGCTCGGCATCGGCCAGCGCCTGGGGGCCGCGCGCGAGCAGTTTTTCGCGCGGACGCGCGTCCGGGGGAAGGTCGGCGATGCGGGTGGACATGCTTCCCTACAATGGGGTTTGCGCGGCCCTGGCCGCGACGACACAGTGTATCGATCCCGTGCCCAACGTTCTCCCCGACTCCCTGCTGACCCTTCACTACCGCCTGGCGGCCCCCGGCGGCGCCGCCTGGGTGGACACCTTCGGCCACCATCCCGCCACGCTCACCCTCGGCGCGCAGCAACTCGCGCCGGCGCTGGAGCAATGCCTGATCGGGCTGGAGGAGGGCGCCCAGGCGCGCTTCGAGCTGCCGCCCGACGTGGCCTTCGGCATGCACGACCCGCAGCGCGTGCAGCGCGTGCCGCGCAGCCTGCTGCAGCAGTACGTGCCCGACAACGTGCGCCTGGCGGTGGGCGACGCGGTGCAGCTGGCGGGCCTGAGCTCGGCCAGCGGCGCCAGCGCGGCCGCCACCGTCACGGCGGCCGACGACCACATGGTCGAGCTGGATTTCAACCATCCGCTGGCCGGCAAGCCGGTGGTGTTCGACGTGCATATCCTGGGGGTGCTGTGAGCAGCGTGCAGAGGGTCGAGAATCCCCGGGCCGACGAGCTCGACGTGCTGCTGGCCAGCCCGCGCGGCTTTTGCGCGGGGGTGGACCGCGCCATCGACATCGTCGAGCGCGCGCTGGAGCTGTTCGGCGCCCCGATCTACGTGCGCCACGAAATCGTGCACAACACCACCGTGGTGCAGAGCCTGCGCGCCAAGGGCGCGGTGTTCGTGGACGAGATCGACGAGGTGCCCACCGGCGCCACGCTGGTGTTCTCCGCGCACGGGGTGTCGCAGGCGGTGCGCGAGCAGGCGCAGGCGCGCGGCCTGAAGGTCTACGACGCCACCTGTCCGCTGGTCACCAAGGTGCACGTGGAGGTGGCGCGCATGCGCCGCGACGGGCTGCACCTGGTGATGATCGGCCACGCCGGGCATCCGGAGGTCGAGGGCACGATGGGCCAGGCCGACGGCGTGCACCTGGTGCAGGGCGAGGCCGACGTCGCGCTGCTTCCCTTTCCCGAGGGCGACGAGGTCGCCTACGTCACGCAGACCACGCTGTCGGTGGACGACGCCGCCGCCGTGGTGGCGGCGCTGCGCGCGCGCTACCCGCGGCTGCGCGAGCCCAAGCGCCAGGACATCTGCTATGCCACCCAGAACCGGCAGGACGCGGTCAAGTTCATGGCCCCGCAGGTGGACGTGGTCATCGTCGTGGGCAGCCCCAGCAGTTCCAACTCCAACCGCCTGCGCGAGGTCGCGGCGCGCCTGGGCCGGCCGGCCTACATGGTCGACACCGCGGCCGACCTGCGCGCCGAATGGCTGCAGGACGCTCGGCGCGTGGGCGTCACCGCCGGCGCCTCGGCCCCCGAGCGCCTGGTGCAGCAGGTGATCGACCGCCTGCGCGAACTCGGTGCGCGCACGGTGCGCAACCTCGAAGGCGTGGACGAGACCCTGCGTTTTCCCCTGCCCAAGGGGCTGGGGCCGAAGACCCCCCGAACCTGAAGCCCCTCGGCCCGCCGCGGCGCGGCGGGGCCGTTCTCCCAAGCATTCACTGGCCTTCCCATGCTGGACATCACCCTGTTGCGCAAGGACCTGGACGAGGTCGTCACCCGCCTGAACACCCGCAAGCAGCCGCAGCCCTTCCTGGACGTGCAGCGATTTCGGGACCTGGAATCCGAGCGCAAGCAGTTGCAGACCCGCACCGAGGAACTGCAGGCCCAGCGCAACCAGGCCTCGCGCCTGATCGGCCAGCGCAAGTCCAAGGGCGAGGACGCCAGCGTGGAAATGGCCCAGGTCGCGTCCATCAAGACCGAGCTCGAGGCCTCCGCCGCGCGCCTGGAGCAGATCCAGTCCGAGCTCGGCGAGCTGCTGCTGGGGGTGCCCAACCTGCCGTACCCCGACGTGCCCGTGGGCGCCGACGAGACCGGCAATCGGGAAGTGCGCCGCTGGGGCGAGCCGCGAAGCTTCGACTTCGCGGTGCGCGACCATGTGGACGTGGGCGCCGGGCTGGGCCTGGACTTCGAGGCCGCCGCGAAGCTCTCGGGCGCGCGCTTCGCCGTGCTGCGCGGGCCGCTGGCGCGCCTGCACCGCGCGCTGGCCCAGTTCATGCTGGACCTGCACACCGAGGAGCACGGCTACACCGAGGCCTACGTGCCCTACGTGGTCAGCGCCGAGACCCTGCGGGGCACCGGTCAGCTGCCCAAGTTCGAGGCGGACCTGTTCGCCGTGCCGCGCGGCGAACTGGGCAACTTCTACCTGATTCCCACCGCCGAGGTTCCGCTGACCAGCCTGGTGCGCGACAGCATCGTGCCGCCGGAGCAGCTGCCCCTGCGCATGGTGGCGCATACGCCGTGCTTCCGTTCCGAGGCCGGCTCCTACGGGCGCGACGTGCGCGGCATGATCCGCCAGCACCAGTTCGACAAGGTCGAGCTGGTGTGGCTGTGCGCGCCCGAGCAGTCCGCGCTGGCGCTGGAGCAGCTCACCGCGCATGCCGAGACCGTGCTGCAACGCCTGGAACTCCCGTACCGCACCATGCTGCTATGCACCGGCGACATGGGTTTCGGTTCCGCCAAGACCTATGACCTGGAGGTGTGGCTGCCGGCCCAGAACACCTACCGCGAGATCTCCAGCTGTTCCAACATGGACGCCTTCCAGGCGCGGCGCATGCAGGCGCGCACCCGCGACGCGCAGGGCCGCACGCAGTGGCTGCACAGTCTCAACGGATCCGGCCTGGCGGTGGGGCGCACGCTGGTGGCGGTGCTGGAGAACTTCCAGCGTGCCGACGGGGGGGTGGACATTCCGCGTGCCCTGCAACCCTACCTGGGCGGTCAGCAGCAGCTGATGCCCCAGGGCCGCTGAATTCGCCCGCGCCGGATCTTCCCGAGCCGGCGCGCGGCTGCTACACTCGCATGTTTTCTTGAGCACCACACCCCGGAAAGGTGGCAGAGTGGTCGAATGCGCCGGACTCGAAATCCGGTGTACGGTTATACCGTACCGTGGGTTCGAATCCCACCCTTTCCGCCAGAGCACACGAACAAGCCGCCCCAGGGCGGCTTTTTTGTTCCCGTAAGCTGCTCGGGATGCGGTGACGCGACTCGCGGGTGAGCTGCGCGCCGGGCGCGTCTACAGGCGCGAAGACCTCCTGCCGTTCTCGCCGTCCGCCTACAACCCGGCAGGGCTTGGCGCGACCCAGCTGTACAACCGTACCTTGGTCTACAACCACAAGCGCCACGGCGTCTTCAAACTGGGCTATCGGCAGTTCGACTTTCGCATGAAGTCGCGCTTCCCGAAGAGGCTTTCGCCCGAGTTTCTGTTCGTCGATGCGCTGAACAACCTCGCCGATCTTGCGGAAGACCCGGCAGCGTTGCTGGAGCGCGCCCAGGGTCGAGCAGCTTCCCTTGATCGACAGCGGCTGCTGCGAGCCGTCGAGAGCCATGGCTCGATGGCAACCAGGAAGCGCCTTGCGGCCTGGCTACATGCCTGACTTCCTGCACGACCGACAACCCTGGTCGATGGAGCGCGGCGTGTGGGAGAAGTGCATGCACAGCTGAAATGCAACTACAATTGTGCCATGACAATGAGCCTGCGCTTCGAGTGGGACGAGGCCAAGAACCGCGCCAACCAACGCAAGCACGGGGTGAGTTTTGAAGAGGCGGCCCACGTCTTTCACGACCCACTGCAGGTTTCCGTACAGGACCGCACGGAGGGCGGCGAGCAGCGCTGGTAGACCTTCGGTGTCGTCAGCGGTGTGGTTCTGCTGATGGTGGTGCATGCCGTGCGCGAAGACGATGAGCATGGCCACACCATCGAGGTCATCCGCATCATCTCGGCGCGCCGAGCCGACCGCACTGAGAGGCAACGCTATGAAGAGCAAAACCGTTAGCCATACCCTGGATACGCTGCCGCCGCTGACGGCGGCGCAGCAGGCCCA